>CANJHI010000020.1 GCA_947474005.1 Alphaproteobacteria bacterium
CCACCAGGAAGCGCCCGCCGGCCTGGGCGAGGCGGGCTTCCTCGCGGTCGATGTCGGCATCGGTGCGGGCGGCCAGCTTCGCGCAGGCGGCCCGGGCCGAGCCGAAATGGGCCAGCGCTTCATGGAAGGTGACGGGGCCGATGCGGGCGCCGCGCGCCAGCTTCAGCCGGGCGCGGCGTTCCGGGGGATCCAACTCGAGAGTGTGCGGGCCGTCGAACATGCCGCGACAGTAGGCGGGAATGTTATTCGTGTAAAACAACTATAAGTAGAATTCAGCGCAGCCGGGGATTGAGCGCGTCGCGTAGCCAGTCGCCCAGCAGGTTCACCGAGAGCGAGAGGACCACCAGGGCCAGCGCCGGGAAGAT
The DNA here is from genome assembly GCA_947474005.1 of Alphaproteobacteria bacterium. GTDB lineage: Bacteria > Pseudomonadota > Alphaproteobacteria > Reyranellales > Reyranellaceae > Reyranella. The sequence continues at coordinate 366 of CANJHI010000020.1, forward strand.
CACGATCCACCATTCGCCCGAAAACAGGAAGGCGTTGCCGATGCGGATCAGGGTGCCGAGCGACGGCTGGGTCGCCGGCATGCCGACCCCGAGGTAGGACAGCGACGCCTCGGCGATCACGGCCAGCGCCAGCTCGATGGTGGCGATCACCAGCACGGGCCCCCAGGCATTGGGCAGCACGTGGGCGAGCGCAATGCGCACGCCCGGCACGCCGATGATGCGTGCGGCGTTCACGTAGTCCTTGTTCTTCTCGGCCAGCGTCGTGGCGCGGGTGACGCGCGCGAACTGCGGCCAGTAGGCAAAGCCGATCGACAGCACCAGCACCCAGATGGCGACGCTGTCGTGGACACCCTTGGGCAGCACGACGCGCGCCACGCCGTCGAGCGTCAGCGCGATCAGGATAGCGGGCACGGTGAGCTGGATGTCGGCCAGCCGCATGATCACCGCCTCGACCCAGCCGCCGCGGAAGCCGGCGAGCAGCCCCAGCAGCACGCCGGTCGTCACCGACAGCACGATCGCCGCCAGCCCGATCATCAGCGACACGCGACTGCCGTAGAGGATGGCCGACAGCATGTCGCGACCCTGGTTGTCGGTGCCCAGCGGATGCTTGGGCGTGCCGCCCTCGTTCCAGGCCGGCGGGGTGAAGGCATCCATCAGGTTGAGCGACTTCACGTCGAAGGGATCGAACGGCGCCACCCAGGGCGCGAAGGCCGCCGCCATGAAGTAAACCAGCGTGATCAGCGCGGCGGTCACGGTGAGCGGCGAGCGGCGGAAACTCCACCACGTGTCGCTGTCGCGGAAACGGGCGAGGGCTGTGCTGCGGTCGCTCATGACGCCGTCATCCGCCGGCAGAGCAGCGCGCCCAGCGCGCCCAGTAGCGCCAGCACGGCGGCGAGCGGCCCGAAGCCGTCGAAGCCGTCCCAACTGATGATCGCTGCCCCGAGCGCCGCGGCGCCGACCCAGCCGACGCTTGCCGTGGTGCCATTCAGCCCCAGGACCGTGCCGCGCACATCCTCCGGCACCGAGGCCAGTGCTGCCATGTAGGAGGGCCGGCCCAGCGCATTCAGCAGCACATAGACGAAGCCAAGTGCCACCGAGACTTCGAGGCTGGGATGCCAGAGGAAGAGGACAAGAGCCGCCGCTGCTGAAAGGGCCATTGTGATGGCGAAGACCATCAGCCGGTCGCGCAGGCGGTCGGCGAGTTGCCCACCCAGGATCGTGCCGACGACATTGCCGATCGCGAACACCGCCAGCGGCAGGGCGACCTCGATCAACGACAGGTGATAGGTCGCCTGCAGGAAGGTGGCAAAATAAACCGCGGCCAGGCCGTAGCAGATGCGTTCGGCGATGCCGCTGGAGAGGAGTCCCAGCACGCGGGGCGACAGCGCGCTCCGGAACGAGGGCCGCACCGTCGGGCGCGTATGGCCCGCGGTGCCGCGGCCCACCGTGGCGAACAGGCTGATGCAGGCCACAAGGGAAAGACCGCTCAGGCAGATCAGCCAGCCGCGCCAGCCGATCAGCGAGCCCACGGCCGCCGCCATCGGCACGCCGACCAGCAGGGTGAGCGATTGGCCGCTCATCACCCAGCCCAGCGCGCGACCACGCTGGCTGTCGACGACACGGCCCGAGACCTCGGCGAATGCCACGCCGGTAAAGGCGCCGCAGCAGGCGCCAGCCATCGTTGCCCACAGTCCCACCCAGAAGAACGAGCCAGCCTGCGCCTGAGCCACGAGGCAAATGGCCAGCGCGAACGGCGAGGCCACCAGCAGCGCCCGCCGCCCGATGAGATCGGATAGCCAACCGCCGAAGGCCGAGGCGACGCCCCACGAAACCGACGTCAGCGACACCAGGTTGGCGACCAGTTGCATGGAAACGTCGAGGTCGCGCGCCATGTCGAGCAGGAAGGGCGCGCGCGTGGTGCCGCTCGAGGTGGTGGCGAACGAGCCGAGGCAGGCGGCGCCGATCAGGGCCCATGGCAGACCTTGGGGCAGACCTGGGGACAGGGCGCGCGGAGCGGTCACGGTCATCCTCCGGCCGTGCCGAGTTGGGCGCGATCGAGCCGCAGTCGGGGATCGATGGCGGCGTAGAGCAGATCGACGAAGAAATTGATCGCCACGAAGATGAACGAGACCATGACGAGATAGGCCGCCATCACCGGAATGTCGGCGAACTGGACCGACTGGATGAAGAGCTGGCCCATGCCCGGCCACTGGAACACCGTCTCGGTGATGATCGAGAACGCGATCAGGCCCCCGACTTGAATCCCTATGACGGTAATCACTGGCAGAAGGGTGTTCTTGAGCGCGTGGCGGAAATGCACGGCGCGATTGGTGAGGCCGCGGGCGCGCGCGAACTTGATGTAGTCGGTGCGCAGCACTTCCAGCATCTGCGAGCGGACGAGGCGCAGCACCAGGGTCATCTGGAACAGCGACAGGGTGAAGGCCGGCAGCACGATCGCCTTGAGGCCCGACGCGGTGAGCAGTCCCGTGTTCCACCAGCCGAGCTTCACCGTCTCGCCGCGCCCGAAGGACGGGAAGCACCAGTCCGGCGGCAGCCCGATGGCCGGCGCCCAGGTCTTGCATTCGACCGAGAAGACATAGATCAGCAGGATGCCGATGACGAAGGTCGGCATGGCGACGCCCGCCAGCGAGAAGGTCATGATCGCGCCGCTGTCGACACTGTTGCGGCGCAACGCTGTGAGCACGCCGAGCGGGATGCCCATGGCCAGCGCCAGCAGGGCCGCCACCGCCACCAGCTCCAAAGTCGCCGGCATGCGTTCGACGATCAGGTCGGAGACCGGACGGGCCAGGCGATAGCTCTTGCCGAAATTGCCGCTCACCGCATTGCCGAGGAAGCGCGCGAACTGCACCGCCACGGAGTCTTCGAGACCGAGCTCGCGGCGCATCTCCTCGCGTTCGGCCGGCCCCGCTTCCTGGCCGACCATGTTGTTCACCGGATCGCCCACGAAGTTGAACAGCGTAAAGCACACGAACGAGACCGCCAGCATGACCGCCAGCGACTGCAGGAGACGGGACACGATGAAAGCCAGCATGGTGCCGGCTTTCCTGCTGCTTGGGTCGGCCCTACTTGATCGTCGAGTATTTGAAGTTGGGCGAGTCGTTGGCGAAGATCGGGATCGTCACCTTGTCGCTCATCGACCACACGATCAGCTGATGATGCAGCGGCAGGTACGGCATGTCGGCGACCGCCAGCTCCCAGGCGTCGGCGATCATCTTGTCGCGCTTGGCCTGGTCGACCTCCTTCAGCATCGCGTCGGTCAGCGCATCGAGCTTGGCGTTGCTGTAGTTGGTGTAGTTCCAGCCGCCCACCTTCTTGGCCGGGTCGTTGGTCTGGTAGAGGAAGGTGAAGACATAGTGCGAATCGAGCGTCGGCACGCCCCAGCCCAGCAGGAACATGCTGGAATCCTTCTTCTGGATCTTGGGGAAATGCAGCGTCTTCGAGCGCGCTTGCAGGTCGACCTTGATGCCGATCTGGGCCAGCATGCTGGTGACGGCCTGGCAGATCTGCTCGTCGTTGTTGTAGCGGTCGTTGGGGCAGTCGAGCGTGACGCTGAAGCCGTTGGGATAGCCCGCCTCGGCCATCAGCTTCTTGGCCGCCGCCACGTCGAACTTCTGGCGCTGGTCGAGTGCCGGCGTATAGCCGTGCACGCCGGGCGAGGTGACGAGGCCGGCGGGCGCTGCGAAGTTGCGCATCACCTTGGCCTTGATCGCGTTGATGTCGATCGCCTGGTACATGGCCTGGCGCACGCGCTTGTCGGCGAACGGGTTCTTGCCCTTGACGTCGGAGTATTTCAGCTCGGCCGAGCCCATGTCGAGGCCAAGGAAGATCGAGCGCACCTGCGCGGTCTCCTCGGTTTTCAGGCCGGCGGTCTGCTTGATGCGGGCGATGTCCTGCAGCGGCGCGTCGAGCACGAAGTCGACCTGGCCCGAGATCAGCGCGGCGACCCGGGTCGCCGGCTCCTTGATCGGCGTGTAGACCAGCTCATCGGGATAGTTCGGGAATTCCTTGGCGCCCCAGTAGGTCGGGTTCTTCACCATCACGGTGCGCACGTCGGGGTCGCGCTGCTTCACCATGTAGGGGCCGGTGCCCATGGCGTTGCGCACGGCGTAGGTTTCTTCCTTGTCCTTGAAGTTTTGCGGCTTGGTGACGTTGTGCTTCTCCGCCCACGCCCGCGACATGATCAGGATGCTGGTGGTGTAGTCGGGCAGGATGGGGTTCGGTCCGTCGGTGATGATGTGCACCGTGAGCGGATCGACGGCCTTCACTTCCTTGATGCTGGAGATATAGGCGCGGAAGTCGGACGAGGGGGCGAGCGCGCGGTTGTAGCTGAACACCACGTCGTCGGCGGTGAACGGCGTGCCGTCGCTGAATTTGACGTCGGGCCGGAGCTTGAACTCCCAGATCACCGGCGAGATCGGCTTCCACGACAGCGCCAGGCCCGGCACCTTCACCAGCTTCGGATCGCGCGAAATCAGCGCATCGTAGAAGTGCGTGTTCATGGCCGTGGTCGGCCCCTCATTCTGCGAATAGGGATCGAGGGTGAGCGCATCGCCCTGGCTCGCCCAGCGCAGCGTCTTGGCATCGGCGGCGGATATGACGCATAGGGCGGCCGCGGTAAGAGCGGCCAGTCGCGCAACGAACATGGCCATTGCCTCCTGCAGTTGTTGTGCATCGACCCTAGCGACCGGTCTGCCGCCGATCAATGGCGCGTCGTGCTATAGGAAGGACAAGGAGACAGATGATGAAGCAGTGGCTCTTGGGCGCGGCGATGATCGTGGCCGCGGTGTCGGCCTCGGCGCAGGCCCCGGCGCAGGCCCCGGCGCAGGCCCCGGCGCAGGATCGCGTCAGGCTGGAAGTCTACTCTACTCTCGAGATCGAGAACCTGAACGACTTCAAGAAATCGTTCGAGGCGGAAAATCCCGACTTAGAAATCCTGTGGAACCGCGATTCAACCGGCGTCCTCACCGCCAGGATCCTGGCCGAGCAGAGCGTCCAGCGCGCCGATGCCATCTGGGGGCTTGCCGTCACGTCGATGCTGCTGCTCGACAAGCGCGGCCTGCTCGAGCCCTATGCGCCGAAGAACCTTGCCGCCATCAAGCCGGCATTCCGCGATTCCGCCAGTCCGCCGGCGTGGGTCGGCATGGAAGCGTGGGTCGCCGCGGTCTGCTTCAACACGGTCGAGGCGGCCAAGCTCGGTCTTGCCAAGCCCGTGTCCTGGTTCGACCTCACCGACCCGCGCCTAAAAGGCAAGATCATCATGCCGCATCCGGCCTCGTCGGGGACCGGCTATTTCCACGTCTCGGCCTGGATCCAGATGTTCGGCGAAGCCAAGGCCTGGGAATTCATGGACAAGCTGCACGACAACATCGCGGTCTACGAACATTCGGGCACGCGGCCCTGCCGGCAGGCGGCGGCCGGCGAATTCCCGCTCGGCATTTCCTACGAGCTGGCCGCCGCCAGCGCCCGCCAGAAAGGCGCGCCGATCGAGGGCCTCGTCATGAAGGAAGGCGGCGGCTGGGACATGGATGCGGCCGCCATCCTGCGCGGCACCAAGAAGCCCGAGGCAGTACGCCGCCTGATGGATTTCGCGTCGAGCCGCAAGGCCAACGAACTCTACGCCTCGTTCGTGAGCCAGGTCGCCATGCCGGGGATCGCCAGCAACATTCCCGACTATCCGGCCGGCGTTGCCGACTCGATGATCAAGAACGACTTCGCCTGGGCCTCGGCCAACCGCACGCGCATTCTAGAAGAGTGGGCGCGCCGCTACGACGGCAAGGCGGCGAAGAAGAACTAGGCGCTCTTCTTCGCGCCGACCTTCGATTCGGTGCCGGCGAGCAGCCGGCGGATATTCTCGTGGTGCTTGGCCCACACCAGCAGCACCAGCACTGACGCCAGCACCGCAACCGGGCGGGGCGAGAGCCACCAGGCCGAGGCGGCGGCGAGACCGGTGGCAAGCAGGGTGGCCAGCGAGGAATAACGCAAGGTAACGAGGGTCAGCAGCCACACGCCAGCGCCGACGGCGGCGACCGGCCAGCTCAAGCCCAAGAACACGCCGAGCACAGTTGCGCCGCCCTTGCCGCCCTTGAAGCCCAGCCAGACGGGAAACATGTGGCCCAACACCGCGCCCGCTCCCGCGCCGACGGCCGCCAACTGGCCGACCTGATCGGCGATCAGGACGGCGACCAGACCCTTCAACGCATCGAGGGCCAGAGTTGCCGCCGCCAGACCTTTGTGGCCGGTGCGCAGCACGTTGGTGGCGCCGATGTTGCCCGAGCCCACCTTGCGGATGTCGCCGAGGCCTGCCGCGCGGGTCAGCAGCAGGCCGAACGGGATCGATCCCAGCAGGTAGCCCAGCAGGAACGGCGCGAAGAGCAGGATCAGCGTCGAGACCATGCGGCAGTTACGGGCTCACGACGCGGCAATTGGTCGAGTCGATGTAGGCGGTGGTCGGCGGGCCGACCAGCTCGGTGCTGATCTGCTCGCCGGGCTGGATCGTCACCGGCCCGAAGTACACATCCTCGACCGGACGGCCGGCGTTCATGAAGGTGCACTGGGCCTGGGTCTCGAGCGGACGCGGCGTGTTCGACGTCAGCGTGATCGAGACCTGCCAATAGCGCGAATCGCCGTAGGTGAGGTTGGAGGCGCCCAGCACCACCAGCGGCTGCGGTGTCGCCGAATAGGGAATGGGACGCGCGCCGGTGCGGCGGACGGGCGGTCGCGGCTTGGGCTGCAGTCCCTCGGCCGGGCGCACCTGGGTCGCGGTACGCGGATCGAAGGCGGCATTGGGGTCCTGCGGCTGGCCGAGCGGGCTCGGCTGCGACGGCGTGTTGCCGCCCAAGGTCGCCACGCCACCGCCGGGAACGCCCAGCGGCTGCGGCGTAAGCGGCGTCGAACTGATCGAGGAACCGGTCGACGGGCTAGGCAACGGGCTGGTCAATGAGCCGGTCGAGGCCGCCGGCGGGGTGTTGGCCTGCAGCGGCGTCGGCGTGGGCGGCGTGGCGGCAGGTGGCGCCTGAACGCCACCGACCTGGGTCTGCAGCCGCTCGTAGCAGGAGAGCTTGGCCTGCTGCTCCGTGATCTCGCCGCAAATCTGGATGTGACGCGTGAGCGCGTCGAGAAGGTCTTCGCGCGACTGGCCGCGCGTCTGGGCGTGGCCCGCGCTGGCGAACATCACCGTGGCGACGCCGAGGATTACTGACTGTCTAAGCATCGTCGATTGCCCTGATCCGTGAGAACGCCGCGACCATACCAGACGAAGTGGCGGTTTCGAGGCGTCAATTCCCGCGCCGTCCCCGGTGGCTAGGCCGCTGCGGCGGCGGTCACGAAGCTGTCGTCGCGGTAGATCGTGCGGCCGCCCACGATGGTGGCCATCACGCGTCCCTGGACCGGCCGCTCGTCGAACGGTGTGTTCTTGGTCTTGCTCCAGAGATCGGTGCGATCGATCTGCCAGGCATAGTCGGCGTCGAACACAACGAGATCAGCCGGCGCACCCTTGGCGAGGCGACCGCCGGGCAGGCCGAACAGGGCGGCGGGCCGGCTCGACAGGCGCTGGAAGAGCTGGGGCAGGGTGAGATGGCCGTTGTGCACAAGCTCGAGCGAGATCGGCAGCAGTGTTTCGAGCCCGATGCCGCCCGGCAGCGCCTGGGCGAAGGGCACGCGCTTGCTGTCCTGGTCCTGCGGCCGGTGGTCCGAGACGATGGCGTCGATCACGCCGCTCTTCAGGCCCTCGACAATCGCCGCGCGATCCCTCTCGGCGCGCAGCGGCGGCACCAGCTTGCCGAAGGTGCGGTAGTCGCCGACGGCGAGATCGTTCAGCGCAAAATAGGGGGCTGCGGTATCGCAGGTGATCTTCAGCCCACGCGCCTTGGCGGCGGCGATCGCGGCCACCGACTCGGCGGTCGAGATCTTGGCGAGATGCATCTTCCCGCCGGTCATCTCGACCAGGCGGATATCGCGCTCGACCATCATCACTTCGGCGAGCGGTGGATTGCCCGACAGGCCGAGCCGTGTCGCCATTTCGCCGCTGGTCATGTGGCCGCCCGACAGGGTCGGCTCCTGCGGCAGATGGACGATCAGCGCGTCGAAGGCCTTGCAGTAATAAAGAGCGCGCCGCATCACCTGAGCGTTGCCCACGGCGTGGTCGGCATCGGTGAAGGCGACGGCGCCCGCTTCGGCCAGCAGGCCTATTTCGGCCAGTTCCTTGCCTTCGAGGCCCACCGTGAGCGCGCCGTAGGCGTACATGTTCACCAGCTTGATCAGCCGGGCGCGGCGGGCCACGAATTCGATCAGCGAGGCATCGTCGAACGGCGGCTCGTTGTCGGGCAGCAGCACCAGCGAGGTGATGCCGCCCGCCGCCGCTGCTGCACCGGCGCTCTCCAGCGTCTCCTTGTGCTCCTCGCCCGGCTCGCCGGTGTGCACGCGCGTGTCGACCACGCCGGGCGCCAGCACGAGGCCGCGGCAATCGATCGACTCGATGCCGTAGGGCGCGCCCGAGGCGAACAGGTTGGGGCCGTAATCGGCGATCTTGCCGTCGCTGATCAGCACAGCGCCGCGATACTCGATGCCGGCCGTGGGATCGACGATGCGGGCGTTGATGTAGGCGGTCGAGCCAGTGTGCGGCGGCGCGGTCTTGTAGGTGTTGCCGCTCATGGCCGGGGGCGCGCCCCCGGCGCTCGCTTGCTGTGGAAAATTGCGCACCTCACGCCACGGCTCCGACCAGGGCATTGCGCCGCCCGCCGATCAGCGCTTCCAGGCAGGCCATGCGCACGGCGACGCCCATCTCGACCTGCTCGTGGATGACGCTGCGGTCGAGGTCGTCGGCGACCTCGGAGTCGATCTCGACGCCGCGGTTCATTGGCCCGGGATGCATGATCAGGGCGTCGGGCTTGGCATATTCCAGCTTGGCGTGGTCGAGGCCGAAGAAATGGAAGTATTCGCTGATCGAGGGCACGAAGGTGCCCTGCATGCGCTCCGTCTGCAGGCGCAGCATCATCACGATATCGACGTCTTTTAGGCCGGTCTTCATGTTGTAGTGGACTTCGACCCCCATCTTGTCGATGTCGGTCGGCATCAGGGTGGGCGGGCCGACGACGCGCACGCGCGCGCCCATGATCTGCAGCAGGTGGATGTTCGAGCGCGCCACGCGGCTGTGCATGATGTCGCCGCAGATCGCCACCAGCAGCCCCTCGAGGCTGCCGCGTCGCCGTCGGATGGTGAGCGCGTCGAGCAATGCCTGGGTCGGGTGCTCGTGCTGGCCGTCGCCGGCGTTGATGACGGCGCAATTGACCTTTTGCGACAGCAGGTTGACCGCGCCCGACTCATGATGGCGTACGACGATGGCGTCGGGCCGCATGGCGTTCAGCGTCATCGCCGTGTCGAGCAGCGTCTCGCCCTTGCGGACCGACGAGGTGGCGACGTCCATGTTGATGACGTCGGCGCCCAGCCGCTTGGCCGCGACCTCGAAGCTGGTGCGTGTTCGTGTCGAATTCTCGAAGAAGAGATTGATGACAGTGCGGCCGGCGAGCATGTCGCGCCGCTTGTCGATCGATCGATTCTGGTCGATGTAATTTTCGGAAAGGTCGAGCAATCCCGAAATAGTCTCGGGAGCAAGTCCCTCGATGCCGAGGAGGTGGGGCAGCCTCGGCAGGCCCATGCGTTTCTTTGTCACTAAAGCGCGACGTTAAGCACGCGCATGCCGGTCCGGCAAGCTGGCGTTTTGGTGGATAACGTCGGAGACGGAACAGACCGTCGCAGGTCCGCGCGGCGCGATGAAGTCGGCCCAGATGGCATTGTGATGCTCGATGATCTTGTCAGCCGGCAGATGCGGCCGGTTTGCCGCGGTGTGCCCGTCCGAGGGCACGACCGTCGGATAGCCGCGCGCCAACGCGCTGCGCACCGTCGTGTCGACGCAGTAGTCGGTCGCCCAGCCGGTGATGATCAGCCGGTCGATGGCGCGAGCGTGGAGGAAGTCGTCGAGCGGGGTTTCGAGGAAGGCGTCGCAGGATTTCTTGCGAATGACGGTGTCGGCGGGGCAAGGGGAGAGGTTTTCGAGCAGCTTCCAGCCCGGCTGGTCCGGATGGAACGGGTCCCCCGGCGGCCCGTCATGCTGGATGAAGACGACCGCGCCGCCCTGGGCGCGCACCGCATCGGCGAGCCTGTTCGGACGGCCGATCAGCCCTGCTGCGTCGTGCTTGGGCGTCGCGTCGACAAACGCGCCCTGCTGCATGTCGATGATGATCAGGGCATCGCTCATTGGGGAGGTGGCCTCAGCTTCCGGGTCGCGGACCTGTATAGCGGGCGCGCGGCCGGATCAATGTTCCGTGCGCGGCCTGCTCGAGCGCGTGCGCGATCCATCCGACGGTGCGGCCGAGCAGGAAGAGCGCCAGCGCCGAATTCTTGGGCAGGCCGAGCACGCGCTCGATGGTGACGGTTGCGAAATCGACGTTGGGCTTGCGGTCGATCACGCGCTCGGCCGCGGCCGCCAGGCGGTCGGCAAAGGCCAGCTCGGGCGAATGGGGCACGATCTCGCGCAGCATCGCGAAAAGCGTCGCCGCCCGGATGTCGCCGTCCGGATAGAGCTGGTGGCCGAAGCCCGGGATATAGACGCGGTCGTGCACCCGGCGGCTGAGTTCGCCGTCGAGATCGGGTGCGTCCCTGAGCTCGTCGAACAGGCTGGCCACGCGCCGGGTCAGCCCGCCATGGCGCGGGCCGTTGATCGCGACGAGGCCGGCCATTGTCGAGCCGTAAAGATTGGCGCCGGTGGATGCAACGACGCGGGCGGCAAAGGCCGAGGCGTTGAATTCGTGGTCCGCCGACAGGACGAGGGCGGCGCGGATCAAGGGCGCCTGGTCGGCCGGCACGCGCCACGCCGCGGCGACCTGTTCGTGCACCGGCTTGTCGGAGAGCGGCTCGGCGGTCACGGCGGCAGTCAGGAGCCGCAGGATGCGCGCGCCGGTTTCGAGCATGGCGGTGCGGTCCTCGACCCAGCTCGGGTGATCCCAGCGCGCCGCGGCGGGGAGCAGGACGAGGCAACTGTCGACCGGCGGGAGCGCCGCCGCCGCCAGCCAGGCGCCGCGCAGGGCGGCCGACATCGGCGGCAGGTTCTTCGGTCCGAACGGCCGGTCGTCGCAGTCCCAGAGGAGTTGCGCCACCTGCTCCAGCGAGGCGTTGCGCGCAAGGCGGGTGGCGTCGTGGCCGCAATAGAAGAGACGGCCGTTCTCGATCAGCGTCAGCGACGATTCAAGGACAGGCGTGCCGAAGTCGAGGGCGTTGGCCGCAATGGACTCGGCCTTGCGTCCGACGTCGCGCCGCCGCTTGAGCTGCGAGACGTCCTGGGCGCGGTAGCGCCGTTCACGTTGCCCCGGGCTGCCTTCGGAGCGCAGCAGGCCGCGGCTCACATAGGCATAGAGCGTGGCGGACGAGACGCCCAGCCGGCGTGCCGCTTCCTTCGAACTCAGCCATTCAGTCGCCATCTCTTATTATTGATCAATTCAATCAATATTGACAATACATATGTCCGGCCCGAATCCTTCGCGAACAAGCGAAGGGATTTCCGATGTTGCAGACACGGGTGGACAGCGGCCTCGACGGGGTGATCGTGGCCGACACGGTGATGAGCGAGGTCGACGGCGAGGCCGGCCGGCTGATCGTACGCGGTCATGCCGTCGAGCAACTCGTCGCCACCCGTGGCTTCGAAGGGGTGGCGGCGTTGCTGTGGGACGGGTTTGCCCCCAGCGATCAAGGGGGTGGTGGCGACGAGCGCGCCGTTCGCGAAGGCTTCGCCTTGGCGCGGGTTCGGGCCTTTGGCGAAGTGCCGAAGCTGCTGCAGGCCGCCAAGGGCCTGACGCCCGTCGAAGGGCTGCGTGTCGGGCTCGGCATGCTGGCCGACTCCGAACTGATGCCGCACCACTATCTCGTGTGCGGCGCGCTGCCGGTGTTCCTCGCCGCCCTCCTGCGGGCCTCGGAAGGCAAGTTGGCGCTGGCGCCGGATCCCGCGCTCACGACGGCGCAGGACCTGCTGCGCATGATCCGTGGCAAGCGCGCGGACGACTTCTTCGAGAAGGGCCTTGATACCTATCTCGCGACCATCACCGACCACGGCTTCAATGCCTCGACCTTCACGGCACGCGTCGTGGCGTCGACGCATGCCGGCCTCATCTCCGCGGTGCTGGCGGGGCTGTGCGCCCTGAAAGGTCCGCTGCATGGCGGCGCGCCCGGTCCCGTGCTCGACATGTTCGACGACATCGGCACGCTCGACCGGGCCGGCGCCTGGTTCGACGACGCCTTCTCCAAGGGCACGACCCTGATGGGTTTCGGCCATCGCATCTACAAGGTGCGCGATCCGCGTGCCGACGTCCTCAAGAACACCGTCGCGACCCTGCCGCAGACCGCAGGGCGGCTCGCTTTCGCCGTCGAGGTCGAGAAGAGTGCCATCGCAGCGCTACGCAGGTACAAGCCGGGCCGGCGGCTCGACACCAACGTCGAGTACTACACCGCGCTTCTGCTGGAGGCGCTCGAGGTGCCGCGCAGCGCCTTCACCGCTTTGTTCGCGGTCGGCCGAGTCGCGGGCTGGTGTGCCCACATCTTCGAGCAGGAGAAGGGCGGCCGCATTATCCGCCCGCAGTCGAATTACGTGGGCCCAAGAGAAGGTTAAGCACGGCTCAGGCCGAACTTTCGAAGAATTCGATGGAAAGAATGAACCAGCAGGCGACGAAGGGCGATTTCGTTCAGCGAGGCATCCAGTGAGGTGGTGGCCTCGGCGGGGCTACAGATATTGATCAGCTCGTCATCGACCGGGAGTGGCTTCCGGGCCTGACTGCTGAGGGCATGATAGAGATCAAGCCGCGCCGGAAGTACCGTCTCGGGTGCCAGGGCCTGCTTGATCGCTTTCGCACCGGCATTGCCCAATTCTGATCGGTGGTGCGGACTCATGGCGAGAAGGCGATCGATATTTTCGGCAAGGCTGGGGCCGCTCGTTGGCTCATAAACGAATCCCGTAACACCGTTCTCGATCAGGTCGCTGGCGCCGACCCCTGACGAGCAGATGACCGGCGCGCCGGCGGTCATGGCTTCAACACAGGTGAAGTTGAAGACGTCCCATGTCGACGGCACGACGACGAAACCCGCCGTGAGCTGGCGTTCGCGGATTTGGGCAGGACTCTCCTCGGGCAGATGATGGATTTTTTTGCCCCATACATCTGGCCATGTCTGGGAGAGGTGGCGAGCCGTCGAGCCATTCGATTTGTGAATCGGCACGTCTCGTCCGATCCAATCGATCTCGGGCGCCCCTTGTCCCAGAAGGTGAAGGGCTTCGCAGAGAATGTGCGGGCCCTTCCAACGTTGCACGCGGCCAATCACCAAGCCTCGCCCCGTCCTCTCGCCCGGTTCGTGCGGGAGATTTTCAGGAACGAAAACCGGCCGGATGAGATCGACCTTTCTGGCGAGTTTCTGCGTCCAGAAGCGAACGTTGTTCGTACTATGAGTGATGACCGAGTCGATCGCCGACAGACCGAGGACCTCGATCAGCTGGATAATGGCGTCGGCCGCCCGGTCGCCTTCCAAGGGGTCAAGCTGGGCGATCTGGCCGGATACTGCCGTGCAACGATGCAACAACCGGGGGGCCTTCACGGAGCGCCCATGGCAGGAAGAGAAGTCCCCAATCCGTAACCTGCACGATGTCGGGCGGCGGATTTCGCTGCGCCTGTTCCCAAAGCGCCCAGGCCGCCGCGAGGTGGCGCTGCAGTTTCGGCACCGTCTCATATCGGCCAAAGCGCGGGATGAACTTCGCGTAAAGGTTCGTGTCGAGGACCTCTACTTCTATGCCGTTGATCGTGGATTTTCCGCCGCCGGGCGTATTAACGAAGCTGCTTCCATAGATCACGCTCACCTCGTGACCGGCGCGAGCCAGCCAGGGCATCAACGAGCTGAAGTTGGTGATGATCCCACCGCCCATTCGCGGCAGGTATTCAGGCAGAACGAACAGAATCTTCATGAGCTCATCTTCTGTCTCCCGGTGCTCAATGCGACCGATTTCCTGAGCGGGGATACGCGGGCACGTGCACTCTAAAAAACGGAGCAGACACTAATGAGCAAGAGACAGTGACGGAACAGAGAGACCAAAAATACCACCGTCACCCATCATCGCCTTCTCGAGCTCGGAAAAGCAACCTCATGTTGTATGCCGGCCTTTCAATCCCATCGCACCGCAGTGCCGCGCCAGGTCCGGGCGCGCGTGCCCGCGGCGTCGAACACCCACACGATGAGATCGATCCTGTCCGGCGAGAAACGGACGGTGAAATGTCGGCGCCAGAAACTGCCGTCGGCATGGCTGAAGAGGGCCTCGGTGCCGAAGGAGTCGGGTCGTACTGTGAGGAGGGCGGAGCGGGGCGCCGGATGGGTGTCGGCCGAGGCGAGCAGCGCCACACCATCGACCAGAGCGCCGAAGTGCAGGATCTCGCCTTGTTCGGAGGTCAGCATCGGGCCACCGTCGATGCGCAGCCAGATCGCGCCAAGACCGTTCGTCGACCGGATCGCGAACTGCACGCTGATCGGGGTCCGGTCTTCGACGTCGGCCGGCGGATTTTTCGGCGGGGGAAAGATGTCCATGAGGGGGATCGAGCGGTAAAAGCTCACGGCGCCGAGATAGGTGCCGAGCCGATCGGCAGGCAGGCCGTCACGGTCCGGGGCTTGCGACCCGACTTGCGCCCCAACTGGCGATTGTGCGGCGGGCGCACACAGCAACAATGACACACCGGCGGCACCAATTGCGCGCCGGCGACCGATCATTTCGGACGGCTCGCCACGACGTTGAGGTCGATCGTGACGTCGTTGGCAACCTGGCCGGTGCCGGCCCATTCATTCTGTCCGATGCCGTAGTCGAGACGCTTGACCTGCAGCTTGCCGCGGGCAGTGCCGCGCACGGCGCCCGGCTGCGCCGGGTTGTCGGCGATGGCGAGGGTGAAAGGCAGCACGACATCGCGCGTGACGTCGCGGATCGTGAGCTTGCCACGCGCTTCATAGCGATCGCCGCCTGATGCGACGATCGAACTGGCCACGAAGCGGGCTTCGGGGAATTTCCGGACGTCGAGGAAATTGGGGCCCTTCAGCAGGGAATCGACATCACTGTTGTTGGCTGTCGCGGCCGGCATCTGGATGCGGATATCGATCCGGGCCGCGGCGAGCGCCGCCGGATCGAGCACGATCTCGCCGCTCCAGGCCGGAAACCGTCCGTTCACGAACGCGCCGACCTGCGTGGCGGTGAAGGCGAGCGAACTGGCGCGCGGGTCGATCGTCCAGACATCCTGGGGCCCGGCCAGCGCGGGCTTGGCGAGCAGGAGGGCGGCGGCGATCATCAGCAGACGGCGCATCATGTTCTCCCGGAAGGCCACATGCGGCGGAAAATACCGTCGCGGCGCAAGACATCGTGATGCAGGACGGCCGCGATGTGCAGGGCGACGATCACGATCAGGGCCCGCGACAGCAGGAAATGCGCGGTGCGCAGGACTTCGAAAAGATCTGTGTCGCGCGGCACCAGGTCGGGCAGGGGCAGCACGCCGAACCAGGCGACGCTGACGCCCGCGGCAGAACTCATCAGCCAACCGCTCAGCGGCATGGCGAGCAGCAGGACCAGCAACGCCCAGTGGCCGACGGGCGCCAGCGCGCGCTCCCATCGCATAACCGTGTCCGGCAGCGGTGGTGGCGGATTTCGCCAGCGCCACAGCAAGCGGAGCACTGTCAGCGCCAACACCGTGAGGCCGATCCATTTGTGCCAGTTGTAAACTTGGAGTTTCAGTAAGCTGATCGGCAGGCCCGTCATCCACAGACCAATGCCCAGCAGGCCCAGAACCGCCACGGCGGTGAGCCAATGCAGCGTCCTGGCGGCGGCGTGGTAAGTCGGGGCGAACACGCTCCGTCCTCAGCGCCGTGTGCGTTCAATTGGCAACGCCGGCACGCTCTTCATGGGTTTCGAAGAAGTGCCGGCCCGCCCCGCGCTGGTTCTCGTAGATCGAGCCCTGATGATCGGCCGGCGGCAACGGCATGCGCACCGGCGCGGCCCGGACGCGCGGCTCGACGTTGGGCTCGCCCACCACCATGCGGGCGTTGAAGTCGTCGAAGTCGGCCACGCCCATCAATGGCCAGGCGTCTGCTGCCGTGTACTCGTGCAGCAGAAGGCGGCGCTGCTGGTTGGAGGTGTTGAGGGCCGAGCCGTGCACCAGGCGGGCGTGGTGGATGGTCATCGAGCCCGCCGGGCCCATCAGCGGCACGGCCTTGCCGAAGTCGAGGTCGCAGGCCGCAGGATCCATGGCGCCGCAGAAACGGCCGTCGGCATGATGGTCGTAGGTCGGCCCGAGATGGCTGCCGGGCAACACCATCAACGGCCCGTTCCCGAGATCGCAATCGTCGAGATAGATGCCGGTGGCCAGCACGTCGTCGTTGGTATGAGGATAGAAGGCCCAGTCCTGGTGCCATTCGACCGGCGAGCCGTAGCCCGCCGACTTCATGTTGAGCTTGCCGCCGTAGTGGCGGATGTCGGGTCCGATCAGCTGGCGCAGGATGGCCGTGATCTTGGGATCGCGCACCAGATCATGGAAGAATTTGTAGCGCTTGAAGATCGCGGGCTTGAGCCGCCGGACGCGGGGCAGGGCCGCCGTGTGGCTGGGCTCGAGGTCATAGAGTTCGTCATTGGTTGCCACGCCGCGGGCATCCGCGACGATGCAATCGGCCTGTGCGCGCAGGTCGGCGAGCTGTGAACCCTCGATCAGCCGGGGGATCACCAGGTAGCCGTCGCGGCGATAAGTTTCGATTTGCGTGTCGGTGAGCATGCGAAACAATAGCACGATCGGCCGGCTTGGCAGATAATCACGGTATGGCGATCCGTGCTCTTTTTCCGACCCTGATCCTCCACGAGTCCCTGGATCGGCCGGGATGGCCTGCCTTCAACCAGAGCCTGGCCGACGAGTGCAGTTCGCTGGCGCTCTCGGACGCGGCCGGCCGGCGCTGGTCACAGCGGCACTATCTGGGCGGTTACACGTCCTATGGCTCGCTCGACCGGCTCCATCTCCTGTCGTCGCTGTTCGACCGCCTGCGCCGCCGCATCGATCCCCATGTGAAGCGGTTCGCGGCCAGCCTGCACTACGATCTCCGCGGGCGCGTGCTGGCGATGACCGATTGTTGGGCGAATGTCATGCCGTCGGGCGTGGTGCATTCGATGCATCTGCACCCGACGTCGTTCATCAGCGGGACCTATTATGTGGCCGTGCCGAAAGGCGCCGGCGCGCTGAAATTCGAGGACCCCAGGCTGTCGCGCCAGATGGCAGTGCCGCCCCGGCGCGCCGACGCGCCCGACCGCTTTCGCTCGTTCGTCGGCGTGCCGGCGAAGCCCGGCGACGTGGTATTGTTCGAGAGCTGGTTGCGGCACGAGGTGCCGCCGGCGCGCTTCTCCGGCGAGCGTATCTCGATTAGCTTCAACTACGCCTGGACCCCTAAGCCGGGGACCCCCAAGGCGGGGATTCGAAAGACCGGTCGCTGAAGGAGCATCGCATGCGCCATGGGCTTGTCTTCCTGTCATTGGTCGCCGCGGCCGGGATGGCCCACGCCGATCAGGAACTGCCGATCTTCGACGCGCACATGCACTACAGCCACGACGCCTGGACGGTAGTGCCGCCCAGGGAGGTCGTCGAGATCCTGAAGAAAGCGGGGGTCAAGCGCGCCATGGTGTCGAGCTCGAACAACGAGGGCACCAAGATGCTGCAGGACGTGGCGCCTGATGTGATCGTGCCCGAGCTGCGGCCTTACCGCTCGCGCGGCGAACTCTCGACCTGGGCCAAGGACCCGACGGTGCTGCCGTTCCTCGAGGATATGCTGGGCAAACGCAAGTATGTCGCCATCGGCGAGTTCCACATCTACGGCGCCGATGCGGACTTGCCCAACATGCGCGGCGTCGTCCAGCTCGCCAAGAAATACGGGCTGTTCCTGCATTCGCATTCGGATTCCGATGCCGTCTCGCGCCACTTCCAGCAGGATCCCGGCGCCAAGGTGCTGTGGGCGCATTCCGGCTTCGAGCGGCCGGAGAAAGTGCGCGAGATGTTGCGCAAGTATCCCACGCTCTATTGCGACCTGGCGTTCCTCACTTCGCATGCGTCGAACGGCAAGGTGGCCCCGGGTTGGCGCGAGGCATTCCTGGAGTTTCCCGATCGGTTCATCGTCGGCACCGATACCTTCACGCCCGAGCGCTGGCACTATGTGGTCGAGCATGCGCGCTGGTCGCGGCAGTGGCTGGCCGACCTGCCGCCGGATGTCGCCCGCAAGATCGCCTACGAGAATGGCGACCGCCTGTTCGGTGGCGCCCAATGAGGTTGCTGGCGGTCCTGTTCGCGTTTTTCTTCGCGAACGCCGCATGGGCGGATTGTCCGCTCGATCTTGGCCGTGGCACCGGGCTGGTGATCTTCTCGGATCACTACATGATCGCCTTTCGCCCCGATCCATTGCGCATCGAGGTCGGTGAGCCCTTTGCACTGCTGTTCAACGTCTGCACCAAGTCGGGCAGTGCCGGCGAGCTGGTCTCGGTCGACGCCCATATGCCCGAGCACAAGCACACCATGAACTACCATCCCAGCATCGTGTCGAAGGGCGATGGACGGTTTCGCGCCGAGGGCCTGGTCTTTCACATGGCCGGACACTGGGAGATTTCCATCGACGTGCGCGCCGGCGAGGAAATAGAACGCCTGACGCACGACTATTATATCAAGTGAGGTGGGGGCCTCTGACGGCGCTGTTGCTGGCGGCACTGGCCGCGCCGGCGGAAGCGCAGGCGCCGGTCGACTGGTCGGAAGCCGAGATTCGCCTCGTCGGCCAGCACGGGCCGTGGCCACCGCCGCCGGTACGCGATCCATCGAACCGCATATCGGATACGCCGGCCGGAATAGCGCTGGGCGAATATCTCTTCAACGACGCGCGTCTGTCCGGCGACGGCCTCATGAGCTGCGCCACCTGCCACCAAGCGGGCCGGGACTGGAGCGACGGTCGTGCCCGCGGGAAGGCGCGCGCCGACCTGGACCGGCGCACGCCGTCGCTGTGGAATGTCGGCCATTCCCACTGGTTCGGCTGGACCGGCGCGGGCGATTCGCTGTGGGCGCAGAGCATCCGGCCGATCCTCGATCCGGAAGAGATGGGCGGCAGCTGGGCGCGCGTGGCGCGGCTGCTGCGCGAAGACAAGGATCTTGCCTGCGGCTACGACCGCGCTTTCGGCACCAAGCCCGACAGCGACGATGAGCGGCTTTTGGTCGACGCGGCAAAAGCCCTGGCCGCTTTTCAGGCGACCCTGGTCAGCCCGCGCACCCGATTCGACGCCTTCCGCGACGCTCTCGTGGCCGGCGATCGTGAGGCCGCGGCACGTTACGGGTTGCCCGAGCAGCGTGGCCTGAAACTGTTTGTCGGCGAGGGCAACTGCAACGCCTGCCATTTCGGGCCGCGCTTCACCAACGGCGAGTTCGGCGACATCGGCATCGCGTTCTTCGTGCGGCCGGGCGAGGTCGATAGCGGACGGCTGGGCGGGATCGCCGCGCTGGTGGCCAGTCCGTTCAATCTGCTCGGCCGCTACAACGACGATCCTTCGGGGACCAGCGCGCGGCGCACGCAACATGTCCGGCGTCTGCACAGCAATTTCGGCGAGTTCCGCGTTCCCGGGCTGCGCCAGGTCGGCCGTTCAGCAGCTTTCATGCACAACGGCGGCTTCGCCACGCTGGAGGACGTCGTCCGGCATTATTCCGAGGTGAGTCCGGACCGCCTGCACAGCGACGGCACGCCGCTGGTCCGCCCACTCGGCCTGTCGGCGCAGCAGAGCACCGACCTGGTGGCCTTCCTGCGCTCACTCGACGCCGACCCACCGACGCGTCCGGCACCGCCGCCGCTCTGCCCCTAGGTCGGTCCGGGGCGCAACCGCGCGAGTGCCGATTCCAGGATCCAGGCCGCGGCGGCCGCGTCGACCCGCTCGGCGCGCTTGGCTCGGCTCATGTCGTAGTCGTCGATCATGCCGCGGGTCACCGCGGCGGTGCTGAGCCGCTCGTCCTGCATCACGATGGGTAGCGTCGCCAGCGCCGGCGGGCCGTGGGCGGCGATGTTGGCTGCGAACTGGCGGACCGACTGGCAGCGCGGCCCCTCGGTCCCATCCATGTTGAGCGGGAGTCCGATCGCCAGAGCCTTGATCTCGTGCTTCTTCGCCAGATCGCCAAGGGCTGCGAGGTCGACCGCGAGCTTGCCGCGCCTGATCGTCATCAACGGCGTCGCCAGCATGCGCAAGGCGTCGGAGGTGGCGACGCCGATGGTCTTGCTGCCGATGTCGAGCGCCATCAGTCGCCCGTCGCGCACCAGCAGGGCCCTGAGGTCGGAGAAGTCGACGATGGCCACTATTGCCGCTCCATTGCAGGCAGGCCGTCGAGCCAGGCGAAAGTGTCGGTCGCGATCTGCTCCCAGCCGGGCTGGCCCGGCACCCAATGGCCCTGGCCGGCGTATTCGCGATAGGTCGCCACGGAGGCGAAACGCGCAGCGGCGCGGCGAACGACACCGGGCGGCGTGAGCTTGTCCTTCTCCGCCGCGACGAACAGCAGCGGCGCGGTCACGTGTCGGGGGTCGACCGTGGCGGCCTTGTTGCGATCGAGCCAGGGCAGGGCGATCTCGAACAGGGCGCGACCCGAATCGTGCACGAACGCGGCGTGCAATTCCCCGGCCTCGTTCGGATCGGTCGTGTTGAAGGTATGTGACAGTGCCTCGGCCAGCGTTGCTCGATGCGGCTTGCGCCACCAGCCCCATGTCGTCTGTATACGCAGGAAGGCCAGCAGGTTGGACGGCCGGAGCGCCACGACGCTCGCCGGAGGCGCGGGTGTGAGCAGCACGCCGGCACGCGCCAGGCCGTGGGCACAGAGCAGCAAGGCGATCAGCCCGCCCATCGAGTGTCCGACGATGACGGGTTTCTCCGGAAGGGTGCGCACGAGGGCCTCCAGGTCGGCGACGTAGTCGAGCAGGCTGGTCGTGGCCAGCGCCGCAGGCGGCTCGTGGTCCGGAACGTCGGGCGGAGGCGCATCGTGATGACGCAACGCGGGCGCCAGCGTGCGCCAGCCGCGTTCCTCGGCGAAGGCACGCCAGTTCCGCCATACTTCGGGGGTACCCCACATGCCGTGAATGAAGACTGCCATGCCGGCCATCGTCGAGGTTATAAAGCGGGAGCAGGTCCGGGTCGACACGGGCCGAGTCAGGAGTAGGTTCGTCAAGTGGCTGACACCATCTATTCATTGCTGGCGATCGCGATGGTGCTGACCGTGGTCAGTCTGCTGGTGCCGGTAGCCGAGCGTTTCCGCCTGCCGCACACCGTGTTGCTGGCCATCGCCGGCATGACAATGGGTTTCCTTGGCTCGTGGATCATTTCCAGCGACATCAAGTTCGGGGTGCTGGGCGACGCCTTCATCGGCCTCGACAAGCTCGAAGTCGGCACCGATGTCTTTCTGCCGCTGTTTCTGCCGCCTTTGTTGTTCACGGCGGGGCTGACGATCGACGTCCGCCGCCTCATGGACGAGATTTCGGCCGTGCTGCTGCTGGCCATCGTGGCCGTCCTGGTGTGCATCGGTGCCGTGGCCGGCGTCGTGCACCTGGCAACCGGGATCGACCTCACCGTCTGCCTCCTGCTGGGTGCCGTCGTGTCGACCACCGATCCGGCGGCGGTCATCGGCATTTTTCGCGATGTCGGCGCGCCGAAGCGGCTGTCGATCCTGGCAGAAGGCGAATCGCTGCTGAACGACGCCGTCGCCATCGCCGCCTTCGGCCTGTTCATGGGAATCCTGGTATCGCGCTCGCTCGCCGATCCCCTGGCGGCGGAAATCACCGGTGATCCGACCGGCGCAGTCGCGGTGTTCCTACGCGAATTCATGGGCGGTCTGTTGTTCGGCTTCTTGATGGCCCGCGGGGCAATAGTGATCCTGCCACGGCTCGGCGAATCGGACGCGGCGATCGCGTCGATCACCGTAAGCCTCGCTTACCTGAGCTTCGTGCTGGCCGATCGCTATTTCCACATCTCGGGCGTCGTGTCGGTGGTGATGGCGGCACTCACAGTGGCGGCCTATGGCCCGACCCACCTCCATCCCCGGCAATGGACGGCCTTGCGCCAACTCTGGGCACAGCTCGAATTCTGGGCAAGCTGCCTGATCTTCGTGCTGGCCTCGATGCTGGCGGCCGACGTGCTGCTGCGCATGAGCTGGCTCTATGTCTGGGGTGTCGTTGCAGTGGCGCTCGGTGCGTTCGGGGCGCGCGCCCTGGTGGTGTTCGGCATGTTTCCGATCCTCGAGGCGACCCGCTTGGTCCAGCCCGTCACCGTCCGTTACAAGGCGATCCTCGTCTGGGGCGGCCTGCGCGGCGCGGTGACGATCGTGCTGGCCATGGTGGCGGCCGGCGACCAGCGCCTGCCCGAGGAGATCCGCGACTTCATTGCCATCTCGGCCGTGCTGTTCGTGCTGTTCACCCTGTTCGTGAATGCGACGACGCTCGGCCTGTTGATGCGCCTTCTCGGCCTCGACAAGCTCAGCCGGCTGGAGATCGCGCTGCGCGATCGCGTGCTGGCGCTGTCGCGGGTCAATGTCGCCCGCCATCTTCAGCAGATCATGCGCACGCACAACGAGCGGGTCGACGGCCTCGATGCCGATCCGGCGTCGGCGGGCGGCGACGAACTCGAAGCGGTGCCCGACGAACTGGCGCTCGACATCGGCGAGCGTCTGACGATCGGCCTGGTGACGCTGTCGACCCGCGAGAAGGAACTGTACCTCGACCTGTTCGAGCAGCAGATCCTGTCGCGGCGCATGGTGGCGGTTCTGGCGGCGGGCGCCGACCGCCTGATCGATACCGTCCGCGACCGTGGCGAGGCGGGCTATGAGCAGTGGCTCGAGAAGATCTCGCGTCCCGATCTCGCCTTCCGGCTGGCGCTTTGGCTGCACCGCAGATTCGATATCGAAGGGCCGCTGACCGAGCAGCTCGCGGATCGGTTCGAGATTCTAATGGTGTCGCAAAGCGTGCTCGCGGAACTGGCGGCCTTCAACATCAGCTCGCTCGCCGACCTGCTCGGCGCCGACGCCGAGACGCGGCTGGCGGGGGTGATCGCCAAGCGCCAGGCGGGTGTCGACAGCGCGCTGAAGGCACTTTCCCTGCAGTACCCGGGTTACGCCGAATCGGTTCAGGCCCGGCAGCTCGAACGCGCCGGCATCCGGTTCGAGGCGATGGAATATTCGCGACGGCTGCGCGAGGGCATCATCAACCGCGAGGTCTACAACGACCTGCGCCGCGACCTCGGCGCGCGCCGCAACATCCTGACGCGCCGCCCGCCGCTCGATCTCGGCCTCGAACTGGCCGGCATGATCGCCCGCGTGCCGATCTTCGTGTCGCTGGACCACAAGGCCGTCACCGATGTCGGCAAGCGGCTGCGCGCCCAGGTCGTGCTGCCGGGGGAGAAGATCGTGGCCAAGGGTGGGCCGCCCGACGCCATGTACTTCATCGCCGCGGGTAGCGTCACGGTCCGGATCCCGGGTCATCCGATCCCGCTGAAGGAAGGCGATTTCTTCGGCGAGATGGGCTTGCTCGGCTCCCAGCCACGCAGCGCCGACGTCATCGCCGACGGCTATTGCCACCTCCTGGTGCTCCACAAGAAGGACTTCAACGAACTGCTGGGGCATCGGCCCGAGGTTCGCGCCGAGATCGAGGCGGTGGCAGCCCGCCGGTTCGCCGACAACCAGAGCAAGGCCGCCTCTTAGACGCGGCCTGCCCGGTTGCCCCTGATTGGTTGATCGGGCAGGGCAAAACGGCTACCAACCGCGCCCAATAAGGGGCTTGGAGACAAGGCAATGGCGCTCGACAAGGATACTGTGGCACGCATCGCGCGGCTTGCCCGTCTGAAAGTCCCGGACGAGGACCTGGCGCCGCTGGCTGGCGAGCTGTCGGGAATTTTCGCCTGGATCGAGCAGTTGAACGAGGTCGACACACGGGACGTCGAGCCGCTGTCGAGCGTGTCCGACGTGACCCTGCCGATGCGCGCCGACAAGGTGACCGACGGCGGCATGGCCGCCAAGGTGCTGGCCAATGCTCCGGGCGGCGCCGTCTATATCGACTCGTCCGACAAGAATGCCGGCGGCTTCTTCACCGTTCCCAAGGTGGTGGAGTAGGCCATGGCGTCCCTTACCGACCTCACCATCGTCCAGCTCGGCGCCGCCCTCGCCAAGAAAGAGGCGAGCGCCGTCGAGGTGGCTGATGCCCACCTCGCGAAACTCGACGAGCATCGCGCACTCAACGCCTTCATCACCGAGACGCCCGAGAAGGCGCGCGCCATGGCCGCGGCCTCCGACGCCCGTCGCGCCAAGGGCGAGGCGGGTCTCCTCGAAGGCATTCCGCTCGCCATCAAAGACCTGTTCTGCACCGAGGGCGTGCAGACCACGGCGGCCTCGCACATCCTCGAAGGCTTCGTGCCGCAGTACGAGAGCACGGTGACGACCAACCTCTGGAAGTCGGGCGCGGTGATGGTCGGCAAGACCAACCTCGACGAATTCGCCATGGGCTCGTCGAACATGACCAGCCATTTCGGCGGCGTCGAGAATCCGTGGAAGCGCAAGGGCGACAACCGCAAGCTGGTGCCGGGCGGCTCGTCCGGCGGCTCGGCCGCGGCAGTGGCGGCCTACATGGTGCCGGGCAGCACCGGCACCGACACCGGCGGCTCGATCCGCCAGCCAGCGTCGTTCTGCGGCATCGTCGGCCTGAAGCCGACCTATGGCCGCTGTTCGCGCTGGGGCGTCGTGGCTTTCGCCAGTTCGCTGGATCAGCCGGGCCCGTTTGCCCGCACGGTCGAGGATACGGCGCTGCTGCTGCAGGCGATGTCGGGCCATGACCCGAAGGACTCGACCTCCGCGCCGCTACCGGTGCCGGACTTCGCCGCCGCAGCGCGCAACCCGGATATCAAGGGCCTCAAGGTCGGCATTCCCAAGCAATACCGCGTCGATGGCACCTCGCCCGAGATCGCGGCGTTGTGGGACAAGGGCATGGAGATGTTGAAGGCGGCCGGTGCGGTGCCAGTCGAGGTCTCGCTGCCGCACACCAAGTACGCGCTGCCGGCCTATTACATCGTGGCGCCGGCGGAGTGTTCGTCGAACCTGGCGCGTTACGACGGCGTGCGCTACGGCCTGCGCGTCCCGGGCAAGGATCTCGCCGACATGTACGAGAGCACGCGCGGGGCGGGCTTCGGCAAGGAAGTGCGTCGCCGCATCATGATCGGCACCTACGTGCTGTCGGCTGGCTACTACGATGCCTACTACAAGAAGGCGCAGCAGATCCGCGCGCTGATCGCTCGCGACTTCAGGCAGGCCTTCGAGAAGTGCGACGTGCTGCTGACGCCGACTGCGCCCACCGCCGCCTTTGCCGCCGGCGACAAGATGGACGATCCGGTGACGATGTACCTCAACGACATGTTCACCATCCCGGCCTCGATGGCGGGCCTGCCCGGCATTTCCGTGCCGGCTGGTCTCGACAAGGACGGCCTGCCGCTCGGCCTGCAGTTG
The DNA here is from genome assembly GCA_947474005.1 of Alphaproteobacteria bacterium. Classification (GTDB taxonomy): domain Bacteria; phylum Pseudomonadota; class Alphaproteobacteria; order Reyranellales; family Reyranellaceae; genus Reyranella. The sequence goes on from CANJHI010000020.1 coordinate 25,961, forward strand.
ATCGGCCGCGCCTTCGACGAGGAAACGATGCTGCGCGCGGCGGCAGCGCTCGAGAAGGCGGCAGCCTTCAGCGGTCGCGCGACAGGATACTAAAATCCTCGAACCCCTCTCCATTCAAATGGAGAGGCGCCCCGCGTCGGCGCTGTTTACGGCGCCTTTGGTGGAGGGGGCAGCGCTGCGGGTAAGCGCTTCGAAGATCGTCTCAAGGACTCCTTCGGTTCCGCTCAGCACTTCGCCGTTCCAGAATCGCAGGACCCTGAAGCCCGCCGACCTCGAGAAATTGTCGCGTCAGGTGTCGTAGGCATCTGATCGGCATGCTGGCTGCCATCGAGCTCGACGATGACTTTGGCCGAGATGGAGACGAAGTCACAAATATATAGCCCGACCTGATGCTGGCGACGGAATTTGAGACCACCGAGTTGACGGCGGCTCAGGCGATTCCACAGGAGGCGTTCGGAGGCGGTGGGGATTCACTCGCATGTCGCGAATGTGACGGAGCAAGAGTGTAATAGGGCGCAACAAAACAGCGTAAGTATGATTAGTTTACAACTAAAGAGGGTATATCTATGACCCCTCCGCCCTTCGGGGACGCCGCCTCATTTGAATGGGTAGGAGAGTTTATTTCGGCCTGCAATGCGGTCGGCGAGAGGTTTTTGCGTTAGACTTCCGGCAACCCGGGAGAAACGAACATGGCGGCATTCGACCTTGTGGTGCGTGGCGGCAACGTGGCGGATGGCACCGGTGCGGCGATCAGGGAAGCCGATGTCGCAGTGAAGGATGGCCGGATCGCCGCCGTCGGCAAGGTGAGCGGGCAGGGTGCCGAGGAAATCGCCGCCAAGGGCCTGCTGGTCACGCCGGGCTTCGTCGACATCCACACTCATTACGACGGCCAGGCGACCTGGGATTCGCATCTGCAGCCATCGAGCTGGCACGGCGTCACCACGGCGGTGATGGGCAATTGCGGCGTCGGCTTTGCGCCGGTGAAGATCGAGGACCGCCAGCGCCTGATCGAATTGATGGAAGGCGTGGAAGACATTCCCGGCGCTGCGCTCGACGAGGGCCTGAGCTGGTCGTGGGAATCGTTCGGCCAGTATCTCGACGCGCTTGCGGCCAAGCCGCGTGACATGGATCTCGGCGCCCAGCTCCCGCACGGCGCGCTGCGTGTGTTCGTGATGGGCGAGCGCGCCGCCAAGCTCGAGGAGGCGACCTCAGAGGAGGTGGCGCAGATGCGCCTGCTGACGGCGCAGGCGATGCATGATGGTGCGCTCGGCTTCTCGACCTCGCGCACGCTCAACCACCGAACCGTGAAGGGCGATCCGACGCCGTCGCTGCGCGCTTCCGAAGAGGAGCTGCTCGGCATCGCGCTCGGCATGAAGGATGCGGGCCGCGGCGTCATCGAATTCATCTCCGACTTCAATACGCCGAACCCCGAGAGCGAGTTTGCGATGCTCGACCGGTTGCTCACGGCGTCGGGCCGTCCGTTCTCGGTGTCGCTGGCGCAGAGCCACGCGCGCCCCGAGGGCTGGCGCCGCCTGCTCGGCCTGGTCGATGGGCTGGCCGCCAAGGGTCACAGTGCCAAGGCGCAGGTGGCACCGCGGCCGATCGGCGTGCTGCAGGGCCTGCAGGCGAGCCGCACTCCGTTCTCGATGTGCGCCGCCTACAAGGCGATCCAGCACAAGACCGTGGCCGAGCGCCTCGCGATCATGCGCGATCCGGCGTTTCGCGCGCAGATCCTGAAGGAGAGCCACGAGCCGCTGCGTTCGGAGATGGCCGCGCGCCTCACCGACTTCGACCGCATGTTCCCGCTGGGCGATCCACCGGACTACGAGCCACCGCAGGAGAACTCGCTGGGCGCCCGCGCGCGCCGCGAGAACCGCGATCCGCGCGAGGTCGTCTATGACTATCTGATCGAGGGCGAGGGCAAGAACTTCATCTTCGCGCCCTTCGCCAACTACGCCGCCTATAACCTCGATTGCTGCAGCGAGATGATGCAGAGCCCGCACACGCTGATTGGCCTCGGTGACGGCGGTGCGCATGTCGGCCTGATCTCCGACGGCTCGTTCCCGACCTCGCTGCTGGCGCATTGGGGCCGTGACCGCAAGAGCGGCAGGCTCGATGTGTCATGGCTGGTCAAGCGTCACACCCAGGACAACGCCAGGGCCGTCGGCCTGAACGATCGCGGCGTCGTGGCCGTCGGCAAGAAGGCCGATCTCAATGTCATCGACTTCGACAAGCTCAGGGTCGAGGCTCCGGTGATGAAGTGGGACCTGCCGGCCGGCGGCAAGCGCCTGCTGCAGAAGGCGCGCGGCTATCGCGCCACCGTCGTTTCCGGCGTCGTCACCTACCGCGACGGCGAAGCGACCGGCGCGCTTCCGGGCCGGCTGGTCAGGGGCCCGCAGGCCTAGCCGAGAGCGACCGGCAGGGTTTCCAGCCCGCGCAACGTGAAGGTCGGACGACGCGTCGGCGTCCCGGCCAGCTTGACGCTCGGGAACCGATCGAGCAGGGTTGCGAAGGCGATCTGGCCTTCCATGCGGGCGAGTGCCGCCCCCAGGCAGTGATGGATGCCGCCGCCGAAAGCGACATGGCGTCTTGCGTCTCGGGTGACGTCGAGGCGATGCGGCTCGGCAAAGGCCGCCGGATCGCGATTGGCCGCCCCCAGCACCAGCATGATCTCGTCGCCGGCTTTCACCGGGCAGCCGACCACCTCCATGTCCTTGATGACGACGCGTTGGGTGATCTGCACCGGCCCATCGAAGCGCAGGAATTCGTCGACGGCGGGGCCGACCAGCTCGGGTGAACGGCGTATCAGGGCGAGCTGGTCGGGCGCGCGCAGCAGCGCCAGCATGCCGTTGCCGATCAGGTTCACCGTCGTCTCGTGACCCGCGACAAGCAGGAGCTGGGCCAGGGCCACGACTTCGCGCGACGTAATGCGGTCACCGTCGGCGTCCACGGCAGCCAGCGCCGACAGGAGATCGTCGCCGGGCGTGCGGCGGCGGGCCGCCAACAAGTCGCCGAGATAGGCCCTGAGCCCCGCGCGTGCTTCGGCAATGCCGGCATCGATGGCCGGCGTGCGCAGGACGGACGGATCGACCGACCGCGCGATGCCGCGCGACCAGGCGGTGAAGATCGCCTCGTCCTCGGGCGGCACACCGAGCAGGGCGCAGATGACGCGGACGGGCAGGGGATAGGCAAAGGACTGCACGAGGTCGATCGGCCCCTGCTGTGCGGCCATGGCGTCGACCAGCTCGGTCGCAATCGCCGCGGTGGCGGCGCGCAGGTCGTCGATGCGCCGCGGCGTGAAGGCGCGGGCCACCAGGCCGCGCAGGCGCGTGTGGTCGGGCGGATCCATGAACAGAAGGCTGCGCGCGCGGTTCGGATCTTCTTCCGTGCGGCCTGCTTCGGTCGCCGCGTGCGATTCGTCCGTCGACAGGTTGGGATGGCGCAGCATCGCTGTCACGTCGGCAAGGCCCAGCGCGAACCAGATCGTGTCGGCGACGCGCAGCAGCGGCGTGGGGCCACGGAAGCGTTCGTAGAAGGGGTACGGGTCCTCGCGGAACGCAGGCGACATCGCCTCGACGAAGAAGCGGTCGGCCAGGCTCGGGGTGCTCGTCTGGATGCTCATGGGAACCGCCTTGCAATACGATACAGTTATGTATCGAGTTGCAATGTGATAGATTCCCTGTCATGTCAAGAGTGCGCACGCGTCCGACCCGGGACGATACACGGGAGAAGTTGTTCGAAGCGGCGGCCGAGGTCTTCGAGGGACGCGGCATCGGTGCGGCAAGCATCGAGACGATCGCCGCTGCCGCTGGATTCACGCGTGGCGCGTTCTACTCAAACTTCGAGAGCAAGGACGACCTGATCGTCGCCATGCTCGAGGATCACGTCGCGCGCTCGCTCGAGCACCACCAGCAGCTTCTGGCGCGCCACAAGACCCCGGCCGACTTCGTGGCGGCGCTCCGCGCTACCGAACGCAGCCGCCACGATCCGCTGGGCCGCGCGCCACTCCTGCACATGGAGCTGATCCTTTTCGTCGCGCGCGCGGAGAAACGCCGTCCGGAGCTCGCCAAGCGCCTACGGGCGCGGCGCAAGCTGGTTGCCGACATCGTCGTCGCCACGATGAGCGGAACGGCAAAGGGCAGGGTCGGCGACCCGGGCTGGGCGGGCGCGATGCTACTCGCACTCGAGGACGGCTTCCGCCTCCACCGCCTGATCGACCCGGACTCGACGCCGGCCGACAGCTTCTTCCGCGCCGTCGGCGAACTGCAGAAGCTGGCCGAGTCCTAGAAGCCGTCAGACCACAAGAGCCCGTAGGTAAGCCTCTGCGCCTGTCGCGTCGGCCGCGCCGCCGGCGAAACCGACATAGCCGTCGGGACGGACAAGGATCAGGTTCTGGCTGTCGAGCTTGTCGGTGGTGGGGGCTGCCTGGACCAGCTTCGGAAATTTTGCCGCAAGGCCTGCCACGGCATCGGCGAGCCCGATGGCAGTGAAGCGCGCCTTGGTGGTGTCCGGTGGAAGGCGATCCGGCCAGCGTTTGCCGGCCTTTGTTTCCTTCGCATGATGTGCGCCCTTCACCGTCAACGGACTGTCGGGATAGCCGATGTCGAGCTCGGCCAGCGTATTGGCCGCGGCGTGGCTGAGCTGCGGAAAGCCGAAAGCGAATTTTACCGCAGCATTGCGCAGGCCCTGGGCGATCGGATTGCGCATGATCGCCACTTCCGTCATCCGGCCGGCATTGGCCAGGACCTGGTCGCCGACGGCGCCACGCTCGATGGAGTAGCTGTCGAGCAGCGACGGCTTGCACACGCCGCCGATCACGAGGCTGAGCTTCCAGGCAAGGTTAAACGCATCCTGCATGCCTGTGTTCATGCCCTGGCCACCGGCCGGGCTGTGAATATGGGCAGCATCGCCGGCCAGGATGGCGCGGCCGCGGCTGTACTGGGAGACCTTGCGTTCGTTAATGTGGAACGCTGCCAGCCAATAGGCGTCCTTGATGACGAGGTTTCCGGAGCCGCGCTGCGTCAGGAGCGCCTGGATCTCCTCCAGGGTCGGGTCGGCGCGGTGGCCCGTGGCCACGCCAAGATCGGCGATGACGCGCCACCGTCCCTCGGTGATCGGGAAGAAGGCCAGGATGCCGTCCTTGTGCCAGAAGATGTGCAGACGATCCTCGGCATCGAGCCCGGTGAAGTGGCCGTCGGCCAGCGCCCAGTCGCTGGGCTGCGTCGTGCCATCAAAAATGAAGCCCAGCCCGTGCCGCACAACCGAATGGGCGCCGTCGCAGCCGATCAGCCAGTCCGCCGTCAGTGTTTCGGCCTCGCCGCTGGTCTTGCGGAGCAGGGCCTGCACTTGCGCGCCCTGATCGACGAAGCTTTCCAGCGCGACGTTGCGCTCGACCGCGACGCCGCGCTTTCGCAGGGTTTCGTCCAGGACGCGCTCGGTCTCGCTCTGGGGGATCATCAGCGCGTAGGGATAGATGCTGTCGATGCTGTCGAGGCTGATGTGCGCCATGACCTCCTTGCCATTGGAGATGTCCGCGCCGTGCACCTGCATCCCAGCCGCCAGAAATTCATCGACATATCCGGCGTGGTCGAACAGCTCCAGGGTGCGGCTCCACAGCACCAGCGCCTTCGACTTGTCCGTTCTTTCGGCGGCCTTATCGACGATGCGGACAGAGACGCCGTAGCGTGTCAGTTCATTCGCCAATGTCATGCCGACGGGGCCTGCCCCGGAAATGAGAACATTTACGTTGCGCGCCACTTGGACCTCCGATGGGACTTAGTCGCTCTTGATATTATTGTCCTTGATCACCTTGAACCAGCGTTCCTGTTCGCTCTTCTGGAAGGCGGCGAATTCCTCGGGCGAGCTGGCCACGATCTCCATGTCGATCAGTTCGGCGAACTTCTGCGCGACGTCGGGCGAGCGCGCCGCCTTGGTGAGCTCGACGCCCATGCGATCGACGATCGGTCGCGGCGTACCGGCCGGCACATAGACGCCCCACCATGAGTAGGTCGAATAGGTTTTCAGGCCTTGCTCGGCCAGGGTTGGCACATCCGGCAGGCTAGGCGCGCGCTTGTCGCCGGTGGTCGCGAGCGGCCGCAGCTTGCCGCTGCGGAAGTGCGGCTGCAGGGCGCCCAGCGTGGTGACGGTGATATCCGTGACGCCGGCCAGCACATCCTGCACCGTGGGCCCGCCGCCTTTGTAGTAGATCTGGTTGAGCTCGAAGCCGTTTGCCTTTTGCAGGTAGGCAGCCAGCAGCAGCGCGCCGCTCGCCGACAGCAATCCGACGCTCACCTTGCCGGGCCGCGCTTTCGCATCGGCGACGAGGTCGCCCATGGTGCGGTAGGGACGGTCGGGATGGCAGGCGACGGCCAGCGGTGCGCGGCCGACCAGCATCACATTGAAGAGGTCAGAGTCGGAGTAGGGAAGGTTCGGTGTGAAGGCGGGGCTGAGGATGTGACTGTCGAAAGTGATCATCCAGGTCTGGCCGTCGGGCGGCGCCTTGGCCGCGATGGCGGCCCCGATGGCACCTGCGGCGCCCGGCTTGTTGTCGATCACCGTCGCCCAGCCGGTGTTGTCGCTCACCTTGGCGGCAAGGAGACGGGCTACCGGATCGGTGGTGCCGCCAGGCGGGAAGGGCACGACGACCCGGATCGGACCCTTGGGCCATTCAGCCCCCTTGTCCGAACTCTGCGCGCGGGCGAGGCTTGGAGCGGCGAGAGCCACCGCAGTTCCCGAAAGAAGCGTGCGGCGGCGCATGCTCAGTCCCCCTTGATGTCGTTGTCCTTGATGACCTTGAACCAGCGCTCCTGCTCGCTCTTCTGGTAGGCGGCGAAGTCTTCGGGTGAGCTGGTCAGGATCTCCATGTTGAACTGCTCGATGAATTTTTGCGTGACGTCGGGCGCGTTCACGGCCTTCTTGAGCTCGGCATTCATGCGATCGATGATCGGGCGCGGCGTGCCGGTCGGCGCGTAGACGCCCCACCAAGAGTAGGACGGGAAGCTCTTCACGCCCTGCTCGATCAGCGTCGGCGTGTCGGGCAGCGCCGGCGTGCGCTTGTCGCCGGTCACGGCGATCGCCCGGACCTTGTTGGCGCGAATATGCGGACTGAACGAGGTCAGGCTGCCGATGGCGACGTCGGTGACGCCGGCCAGGATGTCCTGGTTGAGCGGCCCGCCGCCCTTGTAGGGGATCAGGTTGAGGTCGACGTCGTTCTCTTTCTTGATCAGCGTCATCAGCACCAGCGCCTGGCTGGCGCCCAGGACGCCGATGCTGACCTTGCCGGGCCGTGCCTTCGCATCGGTGATCACTTCGGCGAACGTCTTGTAAGGGCGGTCGGGATGCGCGCAGATCGCCTGCGGCGTGCGGCCGATCAGCATGACGTTGAAGAGTTCCGAATCCTTGTACGGCAGGCCGGTCGCGAAGGCGGGATTGAGGATGTGGCTGTCGAAAGTGAGCATCCAGGTCTGGCCGTCGGGCGGCGCCTTGGCGGCGACTGCCGAGCCGACGGCGCCGGTGCCGCCCGGCTTGTTGTCGACGAGGATGTTCCAGCCCGTGTTCTCGATCATCTTGGCCTGGATGATGCGGGCCACCGGATCGGTTGATCCGCCGGGCGGGAAGGGCACGATGATCTTGACCGGCCCCTTGGGCCAGTCGGCTTGCGCCCGCGCGATGGCGGGTGCGCCGAGTGTTGCGGCGGCGGCGGTGCCGACGAGCAGCGAACGGCGTTTGAACGTCGTCATAAAATCCTCCCAGAACTCAACGTCTTGTTGGAGACGAGCCTAAGCACGGTCGCCCATTGCGCAAGGTCTTACTTCAGCGATTTGACCGATGGAAAGCCCGATCTTGTGCCGAAATTGTGGCGTCATCGTCTGTCGGAGATGGAGAAGGGGTTACCGTCCGGGTCCTTGCCCTCACAGCGCACGAGGCCGCCGCCTGCCATCAGCTTGGACATTTTGGCACCACGCCCGATCAGTTCCTCGCGCGCAGCAGCGATGTCTTTTGCCCAAAATCCGAGCTTGGGCGCTCGCTTGCCGACCGCCGACGTGCCGTTGTGAAGGGCGACGACGCAGCCGTTGGCGTCGAATTCCTTCCAGCCTGGCTCGTCCTTGCGCAGCTTCAGCCCCAGGACGTCGCGATAGAAGGCGACCATGCCCGGCATGTTCTTGGTGAAAAGCACGATCCGCCGCAGGGAAAGGGTCATGGAATTGCCTCCTCGAGGGCTGCCAGCAGGGCACGAAACGTTTTTTTTGCCAAGTCGGGCCAAATTCCCTATTTACCGGGCATGTCACTCATCAAAGGCGAAACCGGCGATTGGGAAATCGTCCTTGGGCTAGAAGTTCATGCCCAGGTCATTTCCGAGGCCAAGCTCTTCTCCGGCGCTCCGACCACGTTCGGCGCCGACCCCAACACCCAGGTGTCGCTGGTCGATGCCGCCATGCCCGGCATGCTGCCCGTCATCAACGAGCGCTGCGTCGAGCAGGCGGTGCGGACCGGGCTCGGGCTGAACGCCCAGATCCACCTGCGCTCGGTGTTCGACCGCAAGAACTACTTTTATGCCGACCTGCCGGCCGGCTACCAGATCTCGCAGTTCAAGGACCCGATCGTGGGTGAGGGCGTGGTCGAGATCGACCTGCCGGACGGCACGACCAAGAATATCGGGATCGAGCGCCTGCATCTCGAGCAGGATGCCGGCAAGAGCCTGCACGATCAGCACCCGAGCCAGACCTACGTCGACCTGAACAGGTCGGGCGTGGCGCTGATGGAAATCGTCAGCCGGCCCGACATGCGCAATGCCGACGAGGCGGCGGCCTACCTCACCAAGATCCGCTCGATCGTGCGCTATCTCGGCACCTGCGACGGCAACATGGATGAAGGCTCCATGCGCTGCGACGTCAACGTCTCGGTGCGCAAGCCCGGCGCCGATCTCGGCACGCGCTGCGAGATCAAGAACGTGAACTCGATCCGCTACGTGAAGCAGGCGATTGAGTACGAGGCACGACGCCAGGTCGAGATCATCGAGGGCGGTGGCAGGATCGTGCAGGAGACGCGCCTGTACGATCCCGGCCGCAACGAGACGCGCTCGATGCGCTCCAAGGAAGACGCGCACGATTACCGCTACTTCCCCGATCCCGACTTGCTGCCGCTGGTGCTGACGCAGGCGTTCGTCGACGGCATCAGGAAGAGCCTGCCCGAGCTGCCCGATGCGCGGAAAGCGCGCTTCATCAAGGAATACGGTCTGACGCCCTACGATGCGGGTGTGCTGGTCCTCGAGAAGGAGACCGCGGCGTTCTTCGATACGGTGGCCAAGGGCCGCGACGCGAAGGAAGCTGTGAAACTCGTCACGGGCGATTTCTTCGCGATGCTGAACCGGCGTGGCGCCACGATCGCGGAGTCGCCGATCAAGGCGGAGCATCTGGGCAAGCTGCTCGACCTGCAGGCCGACGGCACGATCTCGGGCCGCATCGCCAAGGATCTGTTCGTCGCCATGGAGGAGACGGGCAAGGATCCGGCGGCTCTGGTCGAGGAGCGTGGCCTGAGGCAGGTCACCGACACCGGCGCCATCGAGGCCGCGATCAAGGCGGTGATCGACGCCAATCCGGGCCAGGTCACGGCCTACAAGGCCAAGCCCACCCTGATGGGCTGGTTCGTGGGGCAGGTCATGAAGTCGACCGGCGGCAAGGCCAACCCCAAGATCGTGAACGAGCTGCTGAAGAAGGCGCTCGACACCTGAGGAGGCCGCGGTGGTCGCCAAGCTCTATGCCATGACCTGCGGCCGGCTGGTCGGTCGGCTGAAAGACATGATCGAGGGCGAGGACGGGCCGGTGGCCCTGCCGATCCCGTCCTACCTGATCGAGCACCCCAAGGGCCGCGCCCTGTTCGACACCGGCATGCATCCGCAATGTCGCACCGACGCCGCCGGCCGCCTGGGCGAGCGCGTGGCGCGCATTTTCGGCTTCGAGCAGTACGGCGCCCAGGACGACGTGAAGTCGCGCCTGGAATCGATCGACCGCGATCCCGGCAAGGTCGACTACATCGTGAACTCGCACCTGCATTTCGACCACGCCGGCGGCAACGAGTTGATCCCCAACGCCACCATGGTGGTGCAGAAGCGCGAATGGCAGGCGGCGCAGGATCCGGAGACGGCGGCCCAGGTGGGATTCTTCAAGGCCGACTTCGACCACGGCCATAAGGTGAAGCAGGTCGACGGCGAGCACGACCTGTTCGGCGACGGCAGCGTGGTCTGCATCCCGACCTACGGCTACACGCCGGGTCATCAATCGCTGAAAGTCCGTACCGAAGCCGGTGAGATCGTGATCACGGGCGACGCCTGCTATTTCTGCCGCACGCTGCGGGAACGCCGCCTGCCGCGCTTCGTCTACGACCGCGAGCAGATGCTAGCCTCGCTCGACCGCCTCGAGGCGCTGGAGCGGGGCGGCGCCAAGCTGTTCTTCGGCCACGATCCCGACTTCTGGAAAGACGTGCCCCAGGCCCCGATTCAGGCGTTCTAGGGCACGCCGTCTCGGCTACTCGGGAACGGCCATGCCGGACCCGCCTAGTTCGGCCGGGAAGTCTTTCAGCTTCGGCAGGCCGTCTTTCATCCGCAGCACCGTCTCCGAATAGTTCACGTGCACGCCCGGCGTGAAGGTGACGCTCGGGATCGTCGCTGCGTAGACGTCGGTCAGGCCGATCGGCGGGTGGTCGGCCATCAGATGCCCGCCGCATTTCGTGCAGTACTGGCGGTCGCTGAGATCGGTCTTCTTGAAGTGGCCGACGAACTCGGCACCCTTCGTGACCTTCACGTTGCCGGGCTTCCACAGAGTGAAGGCATTCACCGGTCCAGCCGACCAGGAGCGGCAGGAACTGCAGTGACAATAGCCCATCGCCTCGGGTGCACCGGTGACTTCGATCTGCACGGCTCCGCAGAAACAGGTGCCGGTGTGCTTGCTGGTCATGTTCGCTACTCCTCGCTTCGGGATGTGCCCGATGTACGAGGAGGATATCGTTCGCCTAGGGGCGTCTGGCCATGATCAGGACGCCGTCATGCTTTGCAAAGGCTCCGTTTGAGCCTCAGGTCTGCGGCATGAACTCCAGCATCAGGCCGCCCGACTGTTCGGGCGCCACCAGCACGCGGTCGCCTTCGGTGAGCTGGAAGGCGATGTTGTTGGCGCGCAGCAGCGCCTGCAGAGGCCGCGAGCGTTCGACGGCGACGGCGGCGCCCACAATGGCTGGCAGCTCCGTCGGCGTCATGACTTCGAGCGCCTTGTATTCGAGCTGGTAGGCGAGCGGCGACCAGATCAGGAGCTCCACCGAGCCCGCCTTGACCATCATGCACCCGTCGAAGATCTCCTCGACCTGGCCGCCCCAGGCGGCCTTTAGCGCCTTCGCCGTCTCCCTCGGATTCTCGGCCACGGCATGGATCGCCATCATGCCCAACGCGCCGTTGGGATGGACGATCCATTCCGGCTCCATGAAAGCGTCCGGCGTCTCGTGCTTGACGGCGAACCACGGCAGCGGTCCGCCGGTCTCGCCGACCACCACGCCGGCATCGACCTCGAAGCCGTCCTCGGTTTCCCAGGCGTGGGTGCGTTCCTCGCCCTCGAGTTCCTCGACGTTCATTGCCAGTGCAATCAGCGTGGTGTCGCCCGGCAGCAGCTCGATGTAGTTGGGGACGTCGTCGCGGTCGGGCTGGAAGCAGATGCAGCGCGGCTCCACCCCCTCTGGCGTCAGCTTGAAGCCGAGCTGTTCCAGCTTGGTGGCGGTGCCCTCGAAGTCAGTGTGGCTGACCGAGAGATGATCGATGTCGCGGGCCGAAATTTTCATGCCCGGTCATACAGGCACAACGGCCTCTCGCTCAAGGGGGGCCTCACGCTCAAGTGGGATGCTTGCCCGCAGGCGGCGTGCTAATGCCGCGCCGTTCACCATCCCACTGGAGGAAAACATGTCCAAGATGACGCTTTACGGCATTTGGCTGAGCGGCCCGACCTACAAGGCCGGGCTCGCCATGTCGCTGATGGGCCAGGCTTTCGCCTACAAGCACGTCGACCTCAGGGCCGGCGCCCACAAGCAGCCGGAGTATCTCGCGGTCAACCGCTACGGCCAGGTGCCGGCGCTGGTCGACGGCGACCTCAAGCTCTGCCAGTCGGGCTCGATCCTGCTCTATCTCGCCGACAAGTTCGGCAAGATGGGCGGCAAGACCGCCGAGGAGAAGGCCCGTGTGCGCGAGTGGCTGTTCTGGGAGTTCGACCGTCTGGCACCCAACGTCTATCGCCCGCGCGCTATCAAGAAGGGTTTTATGAAGGCCGACGACAATGTCCTGCAGCTCTACACCGGCCTCGCCAACGATGCGCTAAAAGTGCTGGACGCCTCGCTCGCCAAGTCGTCCTTCCTGGTCGGCAATGAAGCCACCATCGCCGACGTCGCGGTCTATGGCGATGTCGCCTATGCCGAGGAGGGCGCCATCGATCTTGGCCCCTACGCCAACGTGAAGGCCTGGATGGGTCGGGTCGAGAAGCTGCCCGGCTTCAAGAAGTACGCCGACCTGCTGCCGCAGCAGGACGCGGCCTAGAAACCGGACCGGATCAGGCTTCCAGCGTCTTCTTCATGACGCCGGTCGCCTGATCCATCATCCCGCCGATCGCGGGCGCCAGCTCATTCGGCAGAAGATCGATCGTCCACACCAGCCGGCTGCGTCCGTCGCCCTCGGGGAAGACCTGGACCGACGCGTTGTAGTGGCTCGCCCGGCCCTCGACGACGGCATAGACCAGCCGGTGGGCCTCGTCGTCGGACGTCACCAGCCGTTCACGCGCCACCATTCCATTGAAGAACGTGACGACACGATCTCCCTTGTCCATTTCCAGGGCGGTCAGGAAGCCCGGCGCCACGCGCGCATGAACCTGGCTGAAATCGCCGACTGCCGACCACACCCGGTCGGCAGGGGAGTCGAGGGATAGTTCGCGGCGCAGGGTTGCCATCGGCATTGCTCCTTGATTGGGTGCGCCACATAAGCCGGCCGAGCCAAGTCGGTCTGGCGATTTTCGGACACGGTCGTTTCATGGACAGGCCCAGATCTCCCGCCGGCGGTCTTCGAGCGGTTTGTCCTGGTCTGGCCGCCGGCGTACGCGGATACCGAGGGAAACTAGGCCATCTCGGCCCAGCTCGCTTCGACCTCGGTGCGATCGAGGTCACGGGTGATGAAGACCAGCCGAGAGCGCCGGTCGGCATCCGGCCAGCGAGCGAGCAGGGTGGGCGGATGGAAGGTGCGGTGAACGCCGTGGATCACCAGCGGCTGCTCCTCGCCCACGACGTTCAGCACGCCTTTTACGCGCAGCAGTTTGTCTCCCCACGAGGCGCGGACCGCCATCAGCCAGGGATTGAAGCGGTCCCAGTCCAGCGGCTCGTCGAAGGTGAGACAGAACGAGCCGATATGAGCATCGTGGCGCGAGCGGTCGACATGATGGTGATGATGGCCATGGTCATGGTCATGGTCATGCGCCTCGGCGCCCAGCCAGGCGCGGACCCGATCGCTCTTGCCGGCCGGATCGAACGGCCCTGAATCGAAGAGCAGCGCGGGGTCGATCTCGCCCTGCACGATCTCGTAGAGCGCCGCGGCAGGGTTGAGATCCTCCAGGCGGGCGCGCAGATGGGCGTTAGTGTCGACGTCGGCGAGGTCGGTCTTGCTGATCAGCAGGCGGTCGGCAACGGCTGCCTGCTTCACCGCCTCGGCGTGCTCGTCGAGCTGGCGCGCGCCGTTCACGGCATCGACGGTCACCACCACGCCGTCGACGCAATAGTCGTGGCTGATCATCGGGTGATTGAGCAGGAGTTGTAGGATCGGCGCTGGATCGGCGAGGCCCGTCGTCTCCAGCAGGACCCGGTCGAAGAGCGGCGCCGTGCCGGCGGCGTGGCGCTTGGCGACGTCGCGCAGGGTGCGATCGAGATCGCCTTGGATGGTGCAGCAGACGCAGCCCGATTGCAGCAGCACCATGTCGCCGCCGACCTGCTCCATGAACAGGTGGTCGAGGCCGACCTCGCCGAACTCGTTCACCAGCACCAGGCTTCGCGCCATGCGTGGATCGCCCAGCAGGCGGTTGAGCAGGGTGGTCTTGCCGCTGCCGAGGAAGCCGGTGATCACCGTCACCGGCAGGCGCTCGGAAGACTTGTCACGATCGAACAGACTCATTGCACCGTAAGTGTCAGTTTCAATATTGTTACAACGCAGCGTTGCGACACGTCTTGACGAAATGAAGGAACGGCAGGACGCTTGTGTCGTCAACAACAAAGCAAAGGAGGAGCGGCCATGGATGCTAGATATCTTCAGGACAAGGAAGAGCTCAAGCAGGCGGCGCAGAGTGTCGATGAAGATCGTCGCGCATTCCTCACCGCCGGTCTGGTCGGCGGCGCGGTTGCGGCCGGTGCGCTGGTCGCGGGTGCTGCCCACGCGCAGCAGCAGGTCGCCCAGGCGCCGGCGCTTTCCGACAAGGTGTGGTGGCCGCATCCCAAGTGGGGCAAGGACGACGTTGCCGGCGCCTCGAACTGGATGACGCCGGCCAAGGTTCTCGACACCGTCAAGTTGATCAAGGACGGCAAGGTCTACCGCATCGGCCGCGTCTATGAATCGGGCATGCCCAAGTTCGGCGAGCGCGCCTTCACCATGCGCATCCCGGGCTCGCCGACCGGCGGTCCGTTCGGCACCAACAAGCTCATCTATCATGACGAGTTCCTCGCCACCGAGATCGGCCAGACCGGCACGCAGTTCGACGGCCTGGGCCACATCGGCATCCAGATGGGCAAGGACGGCGACAAGAACGAGATGCGCTACTACAACGGCCACACCGAGCAGGAGATCGGCGGCGCCTATGGCCTGGCCGTGCTCGGCGTCGAGAACGTAAAACCGTTCTTCACTCGCGGCCATCTGTTCGACGTCGAAGCGGTCAAAGGGCAGATGATGGAGGCCGGCCAGGAGATCACCGTCGCCGACCTCCGCGCCGCCCTGCAAAAGCAGAACATGCAGGAAGCCGACATCAAGGAAGGCGACGCCGTGTTCTTCAACACCGGCTGGGGCAAACTGTGGCTGAAGAACAACGACAAGTTCAACGGCGGCGAGCCCGGCATCGGCCTGGAAGTCGCGAAATGGTGCGTCGACAAGGGCGTCTGCCTGACCGGCGCGGACCAGTGGGCGACCGAGGTCGTGCCCAACCCGAACAAGGATCTGGCGTTCGCGGTGCATGGCGAACTGATCTGCAAGAACGGCATCTTCAACCACGAGAATCTCGATTTCACGGGGTTGATCGCCGACAGGAAGTATCAGTTCGCCTACATCTTCTCGCCGGCCCCCATCAAGGGCGCCACGGGATCGAACGGCGGCCCGATTGCCGTTACCTGAGACCGCAGTGACCTGACCGCACGGCGGCTCGCTTTACGAAACGCCCTCGCGCAAGCGGGGGCGTTTTGCTTTGATGAGGCCAAGAAACCTGGAGGAACGACCCATGTCGATATTTCGTGCGGCTGCCGCGGCGGCGCTTGTCTTCGGCATGGCGTTGCCGCTCGCTCGACCGGGGGGCGCGCAGGGCATCCCCAAGGTGCAGTCACCGGAGGAGGTGGGTTTCCTCTCGACACGCCTCAAGAACATCGGCGACCGCATCAACGACGGCGTGAAGAACAACGAGCTGCCGGGCGCCGTGGTGCTGATCGTGCGCAACGGCAAGATCGTCATGTTCGACTCCTTCGGCTTCCGCGACAAGGAGGCCAAGGTGCCGATGACCAACGACACGATCTTCCGCATCGCCTCGATGACCAAGCCGATCGTCACGGTGGCGGCGATGATCCTGATGGAGGAGGGCAAGCTCACCCTGCAGGATCCGGTCTCGCGCTTCATTCCCGCCTTCGCCGAGACCAAGGTGGCGATGCCGAAGAAGAAGGACGACGGCACGGTCGAATACGAGCTCGAGCCGCAGACCCGGCCGATGACGGTGCAGGACCTGATGCGCCATACCTCGGGCCTGACCTACGGCGCCATCGGCGCCAACCAGATCAAGCAATCCTACATCGACTTAAAGGTCGCCGACCGCAACCTGACCAATGCCGAGATGGCCGACAAGCTGGCCAAGCTCGCCTTGCTCTACCAGCCCGGCACGACGTGGGAATATTCCATGTCGACCGACGTGCTGGGGCGCGTCGTCGAAGTCGCCTCGGGCATGCCGCTCGACAAGTTCATCGAGGAGCGCATCACCAAGCCACTGAAAATGGGCGACACCGCCTTCGAGGTCCCGGCCGACAAGAAGGCACGCGGCGCCAAGCCCATGAAGGAAGGCCCCAAGAACGAGCTGCCGGCCATCCCGGACGTCACGGAGAAGTTCACCCATCGTTCAGGCGGCGGCGGCATGGTCTCGACCGCGGCCGACTACGCGCGGTTCCTGCAGATGCTGGCCAGCGGCGGCCAGCTCGACGGCGTGCGGCTGATCTCGCGCAAGAGCATCGACCTGATGACCGCCGATGCCCTGCCGCCCGACATCAAGATGGGCGCCGACATGTTCCGCTTCGAAGCGCTCGAGCCCAGCGCCCGCATGGGCCAGGGCTTCGGCCTGGGCTTCGCTGTCCGCACCGACGTCGGCCGAAATCCGCTGCCGGGCTCGGTTGGCGATTATTACTGGGGCGGCGCCTACGGCACCTATTTCTGGCACGACCCGAAGGAGCGGCTGTACGTCGTCTTCATGATGCAGTCGCCGGCCGCTCGTCTGCGCTACCGCTACCTGATGCGCGATCTCGTCTATCAGGCGATGGTGAACTGACGGCAGGAATTGACTAGGCGCCGGCCGCGCGCTTCAGCGCGGCTCGCGCCAGTAGGCGGGTCGAGTCGAGGGTCGGCAGGGCCGAGTTCGCATCGCTGATGATCAGCGGGATTTCGGTGCAGCCCAGCACGACGGTATCGCAGCCCTGATCCTTCATCCGCCCGATCACCTGCTGGAAGTAGGCGACCGACGCCGGCTTGAAAGTGCTGCAGACCAGCTCGTCCATGATGATGCGGTTGCATTCGTCGCGTTCGACGGCGCTTGGACGGACGTATTTCAACCCGCGGGCGGCAAGCTTCTCCGGATAGACCTCGCTGTCGACCAGCCAGCGCGTCCCGGTGATGCCGATGGTGCGGAAGCCGCGCTCGACGGCGTGCTGGGCCACGACCTCGGCGATGTGAAGCCAGGGAAGCGGTGAGCGCGGCACGACGTATGGCAGGGCCTGGTGGATAGTGTTGTCGGGGCAGATCAGGAAATCGGCGCCCGTCCTGGAGAGCTTGTCGGCGGAGACCAGCATCAACTCGCCCACGCCCTGCCAGTCGTCGCGATAGATGTGCGCCATGTACTCGGCGAGTGACGGCGTGTGCATGGAAACTTCGGGATGTGCGTGAGGACCGAACAACCCGGCCCCTTCGACGCAAATGGTGCGATAGCAGAGGGCCGCTCCTTCGGCGGAGCAAGCCACGATACCGATGTGCTTGGGGTCGATATGCTTTGGGTCGATATCCTTGGGGCTCGTCATTTCTTCAGGCGCATCCTGCCCAGGAAATCGCGCTTGCCCAGCGGCACGCCCTTCGAGCGCAGGATGTCGTAGGCGGTGGTGGCGTGGAAATAGAAGTTCGGCAGCGAGAAGGACTGGATGAAGCCTTCGGCCGTGAACGGTATCTTGGTGTCGCGGATCTGGAAGACGACGTCCTTGCCCTCGAGCATGTTCACGTCGGCGGGGGTGAGCTGCTCCAGCGCCTCGCGCGCCTCGGTCACGGCTTTCTGCAGGCCGGCATAGTCGAGTGGCGGCAACTGGGCCGGCGGTGTGAACAGACCTGCCTTGACGCCGCGCATCGCCCCGATCGCGTGATGCGCCGTGGCCAGGACCTGAAATCGGAAAGGCAGCATGTCGGGATAGAGGCGCGTTTCGACGACCTCGTTGGGATCGATCTTGTTTTCCTGGAAGTGGGCGAGGCCGCGGCCGAGGAAACCCTCCATGCCGCCCAGCGTCTGCAGGTAGTTGGTCACACTCAGATCGTAGAGTGAAGTGGCCATGATTGAAGATCCTCCCCGGCGAATATTTCCGCCGAGAATATTCTCATCGGCGCTTGCCCCAAAACAACCATTTCCTCATGAGGGCATTAGCGCTTGCCCGTTTCGCGCGATGCACTGGATGGTCTAGTCTCGGCGCCAATCACATCCCCTCCAGGAGACACTGTCATGATCGACCTTCACTACTGGCCGACGCCGAACGGCTTTAAGATTTCCATCATGCTCGAGGAATGCGGCCTGCCGTACAAGCTGGTGCCAGTGAACATCGGCACGGGCGAGCAGTTCAAGCCCGAGTTCCTGGCGATCAGCCCCAACAATCGCATGCCCGCGATCGTCGATCATGAACCGATCGGTGGCGGCGCAGCGGTCGCAGTCTTCGAGTCGGGTGCAATCCTGCAGTACCTGGCCGAGAAGACGGGCAAGTTTCTCCCCAAGGACCTGCGTGGCAAGTACGAGGTGCTGCAGTGGGTCAACTGGCAGATGGGCGGCCTGGGTCCGATGGCAGGACAGGCGAACCACTTCAACATGTACGCGCCGCAGTTCAATCCGCCGGAGCAGCTCAGCTACGGCCAGGCCCGTTACAGCAACGAGGTCAACCGCCTGTTCGGCGTGCTGAACAAGCGGCTGGCCGACCGGAAGTTCGTGGCCGGCGACTACTCGATCGCCGACATGGCGATCTGGCCGTGGGTGGTCGGCTTCAAGAACTTCGGCCAGAAGCTCGAAGACTTCCCGAGCCTCCAGAAGTGGTTCGAGGAAATGGGTAAGCGTCCCGCCGTGGTCAAGGGCAAGGCCGCCGGCGCCGAGCTGCGCCCCCAGCCCGGCATCAACACCGAGGAGCAGCGCAAGATCCTGTTCGGCCAGACGGCGTCCGTCGTTCGTTAGGGCTTTCCGACTGAGGTTTCTTCGCAGTGGCGCTCTTCTCTTGCTCTTCCGGACCGATCATGATCGTGATGCGGGCCGGAGGCCCGCGGTCCCCATGAGCATGAGCGCACATGAGTGGCGCGCTCCCAGCCATGAGCTGAAATCTGCTCTAAGCGTAGAGCCGCACGATCTCCCGCGCCGCCTTCGCCAGGCGGCGCCGGAGCGTCGCGGGCTTCAGGACCTCCGCATCGGTGCCGAGCCGCAGGAGATCGACGGCCGCCTGATCGATCGACTCGATCGGGATGGTGACGCGCACCCAGCCGTCCTTCTCCGGCGGCCCGGCGCTGTCGCGGGCCGCCTGCTGCACGGCGGCGCCTAAACCGTCGAGCCTCGCGAGACCTTGCGGCGAGAGGCGAAGAACGGCGTCGGCGCGATAGAGGCCGATCTCGTAGGCCTGCGTGGACATGGTCCAGAATCGCACCAGGTCGAAGTCCTTGGGCCGCTCGAAGCGCTGGTCGGTCGCGGTGAGGTCGAGAATGTTGGCGACGCGATAGGTGCGGGTCTGCTCGCCGACCCGTGCGATGGCGTACCAGGTGCCGGCCTTCAGCACGAGCCCGAGCGGCCTTAGGCGACGGGCAACCGCGCCGGTGCCCCGCTTATAACGGATGTCGACACAGGTCTCGTTCCACACCGCCTGGGCGATCGCCGGCAGCAGACGTGCCGTATCGGCGCTGCGGAACCAATCGACCGGATCAAGATGGAAGCGCGCCGCTATCTTCTGCGCGCTCCCTCGCGCGCGCTCCGGCAGCGCCGCCGTCAGCTTGAGCTGCGCCGTCGCGAGCAGGTCGGCAAGGCCGAGCTCGGCGGCGGGGCCGGGGAGGCCCGCCAGGAATAGTGTCTCCGCCTCGGCAGGCGACAGTCCGGTGAGTCGGGTGCGGTAGCCATCGAGCAGCTGGAAGCCGCCGCCCGGCCCGCGGTCGGCATAGACCGGCACGTCGGCTGCGCTCAGGGCATCGATGTCGCGATAGATCGTGCGCACTGAGACTTCGAAGGCCTCGGCCAGGACCTCGGCGGTCACGCGGCCGCGGTTTTGCAGCATCATCAGGATCGACAGCAGCCGGCTCGCACGCATGCCGAACCGTAGCATTAAATCCTGACGAATACTGTCAGGTATGGCGATCTATAAGCAGGCCGTACTTCACCTGGCCAAGGAGACCGCCATGCCGACCTCACTACCAATCTCAATGCCAATCTCACGGGCGGAGCCCAGCGCCGACTTCGATTTCTTTGTCGGGGACTGGACCTGCCGTCACCGCTATCTCACGAAACGCCTGGCCGGCGCGACGGACTGGATCGAATTTCCCGGCACCTGCACGACGCAGAAGATCCTCGGCGGCTGGGGCAACTTCGACCAGAACGAGATCGAGCTGCCGGGCGATCGCTACGCCGGGGCGAGCCTTCGCCTCTACGATCCGGCAGCCGACCGCTGGTCGATCCGCTGGCTCGACAGTCGCCGGCCCGGCCAGATCACGCCGCCCGTCGTCGGCCGCTTCGACAATGGCATCGGCATCTTCTACGGCGACGACAGGTTCGGCGAAAAGCCGATCCGCGTCCGCTTCATCTGGTCCCGTATCACGCGCGGCGCGGCGCGCTGGGAGCAGGCCTTCTCGGCGGACGAGGGCAATAGCTGGGAAACCAACTGGACCATGGATTTCACACGGCTGTAGGAGTTTCTATGCCAATTTATGATCAAGCTTTCGTCGAGAAATTTCTCGAGCCATGGAACGCGCACGATGTCGAGGGCGCGATGGCCCTGCTGACCGACGATTGCCTGTGGGAGATCACCAGAGGCGCCGAGCCGTATGGCACGCGCTTCGAAGGATCGACGGCGGTTCGCGCGGCAGTCGCCGATGCCTTCCGGGCCATTCCGGATATCCACTATGAGCCGGTCCACTGCAGCTTCGGCCCGGACCTCGTGGTGGTCGAACTGTTGGTGACCGGGACGCTCGCCGACGGCAGGCGGGCGAAGTTTCAAGCCTGTGACGTCATGACTGTCAGGGACGGCAAGATCTCTGCGAAGCGGTCATACCGGAAACTGGTCGAATAGCGGCGGCCCTCAGCGGCCCTTGACGCTCCGCCGACGGACAACCACGTTGGCGGAGCCCCCCAGTAGGTGAGGGGCGGGAGGACTGTCATGCAAACACAGGAACGCGACCTGATTACGGGCCTGTTCGGACGCCTCCAGCAATTCGAGGCGCAGCCACGCGATCCCGAGGCCGAGGCCCTGATTTCGGGTTCGGTCGCGCGCCAGCCGGCCGCGCCCTATCTGCTGGTGCAGACCGTGTTGGTTCAGGAGCAGGCGTTGAAGGCCGCGCAGGAACGCATCACCGAACTGGAGGCCAAGGCGAGTGCAGCGCCGGCTGCAGCCGCGAGCTTCCTCGGCAGTGCGCCGAAGATTAGCCCGTGGGGTTCGCAAGCGGTGGGCTCACAAGCGGCGGCTTCGCAATCCGCGCAGCCCGTGCCCTCCACCCGTTCACCGTTGCAGGCCGCGGTGGCCCCGGCGGCCGCCGCGCCCGCGGGCGGCAGCTTCCTGCGCACGGCGATGATGACGGCGGCCGGCGTGGCCGGTGGAGCCCTGCTGTTCGAAGGCATCCGCGGCCTGATGGGCGGCAATCCCGGCCCGTTCGGCGGCCAGACCGCGTCTCCGTCGGGCGGGGTGCCCGACGCGCCGCAGCAGGCGATGGCACAGGACGATGGTCGAGACGGTGGCCGTATGGCGGAAGGTGCCGCTTCCGAAGATTACGACACCGCGTCATACGACCAGGGCATGGATGGCGGGATGGGCGGCGGAGACGACGACAGCTTCGCCTGATCGGATCTGTAAGATTTTCGCAATGAACGGGGAAATACCGAGATGATCGAACTTCACACCTGGGGCACGCCCAACGGCCGCAAGATCTCCATCATGCTCGAGGAGTGCGGGCTGCCCTACAGCGTGCACAAGGTCGACATTTCCAAGGGCGAGCAGTTCAAGCCCGAGTTCCTGCGCATCAGCCCCAACAACCGCATTCCCGCGATCGTCGATCCCGAAGGTCCGGGCGGCAAGCCTTATAGCCTGTTCGAGTCAGGGGCGATCCTGATCTACCTCGCCGACAAGACGAAGAAGTTCATGCCGGCCGACGCCGCCAAGCGCTACGACGCGCTGCAGTGGCTGATGTGGCAGATGGGTGGCTTCGGCCCGATGCTGGGCCAGGCGCACCACTTCCTGCGCGCAGCACCTACCAAGATCGAGTACGGCATGAAGCGTTACGTCGACGAGGCCAAGCGCCTCTACGGCGTGCTCGACAAGCAACTCGCGGGCAACGCTTTCGTCGCCGGCGAGGACTACACGATCGCCGACATGTCGATCTTCCCGTGGGCGGCGCGCCACGAATGGCACACCGTGAACCTGGCCGACTTCCCCAACGTCAAGCGCTGGTACGACATCGTCAATGCCCGGCCCGCCGTGACCAAGGGTATGTCGGTTCCGTATTTGAACTAGCTGGAGTGGCGCGCCCCCAGCCTTGAGACTGAGGATCATGAAAAAGTTCGTTCTGCTGGCGGCATTCGCGCTTTCCACCATCGCGCCAGCCAGTGCGCAGTCACCGGCAGCGGTGACGACCTGCACCGCACCGCTCAAGCCTGCGCTCGAGGTAAACCTCTATTTCGGGCGTGACATCGAGACCGGCGGCGAGGTGAGCGAAGCGCAGTGGGCCGAATTCATGAACGCTGAAGTGACGC
>CANJHI010000021.1 GCA_947474005.1 Alphaproteobacteria bacterium
GTGGTGAGCGAACTGACCGATGCCGAATCGCGCGCCGCCTACGCCCAGCGCCAATGGGCGCGGCAAGAGGAGCTGGCCGTGAAGGGCATCCTCTCCGCCAGCAAGCGCGACGAATCGCAGAACGACTCGCGCACCGCGGCCGATCGCGTGTCGGCGGTGCGCGAAAAACTGCGCCGCGTGCTGACGGCGCTCAACGGCGATCCCGAACTGCCGGCCGACGACCATCCGCTGGTGCGCGAGAAGAGCGCTGCCCGCGAGCGCGCGGCACTCGACCTCGCGCGCACGACGATTCACGCGCCGGTCGACGGCGTGGTCGTGAACCTTCGCGTGCAGCGCGGCGAGCAGGTCAAGGCCGCGACGCCGCTGTTCGCCGTGGTGGCGGGCAGCCGGCCGTGGATCGAGGCGAATTTCAAGGAAACCGAACTGACGCACGTGCGCGTGGGCCAGAAGGCGCGCGTCGTGCTCGACACCTATCCCGACGCGACCTGGGAGGCCGTCGTCGAGAGCGTGAGCCCGGCGACCGGCGCGGAGTTCGCGATCCTGCCGCCGCAGAATGCCAGCGGCAACTGGGTCAAGGTGGTCCAGCGCCTGCCGGTCAAGCTCCGCCTGCTGCCGCATGTCGGCGAGCCGCCGTTGCGCGCCGGCATGACGGCGACGGTGAGCATCGACACCGGCCGTCAACGAAGTGTCGGCGACGTCACCCAGATCTTCGGGGGCCGCCCGGCGCAGGCCGGCGAGCCGGCGGCGCAACAACCCGAGAAGCAGAGTCCCTAGGGTCGCTTCGCGAGGCCCTTCTGCTGCATGCGCCACTTGAGCTGATCGAAGCGATCCTGGCCGAAGAAGGGCTCGCCGTTGAAGACCATCAACGGCACCCCGTAGTGCCCGCCCTCGCGCTGGGCTTCCTGGCTGGCCGTGATGATAGCATCGAGTCTTTCAGACTCTGCGGCGACCGCGGTGTCCATTTCGGCCAGATCGAGCCCGGCGCGTTCGGCAGCACGCGCAAGGTGGTCGCCCTCGTGCCAGTTCTTGATCTTGCCACCCCAGATCACGCCGCTCACCTCGTTCAGGAAAGCGAGCCCCTTGCCGCGCTCGGTCGCGGCCTGCCCGAGCCGCGTCAGGCGATGGATATGAGGTTGCTCCTTGGGATAGGTACGCGTCCTGGGATCCATCAGCACCGGATCTGGCGAGGCCCACGCGAAAGGCAGACCGACGTATTCGGCGCTGCGGAACACGTCGCGCAGGAAATAGGTGAACCACAAGGGATCGCTGCTGGAGAAGAAGCCGGGCTGACGGACCGCGATCGGATAGACCACGCGGACGTTGGCCACGACGTCGTATTCCTTCTCCAGCAGCACGAGGCGCGGGGTCACCAGATACGAATAGGGCGAGCGGAAAGACCAGTAGAGGTCGTAGTGGAGCGTCATGGGTGGAGGGTCACGGCGTGTAGAGGCCCTTCGAGGCGGCCAGGCTGACGCAGATCGATTCGATCGCATCGAGCGTCGGCGTATCGACGCCGGCGCTACGCGCGAAGGCCAGCGGCGCACGAACGATGGATTCGACTTCCATCGGCCGACCGAGTTCGTAGTCCTGAAGGATCGACGGGCGGTGGTTTGGATAGACCCGCGTCGGGCCATAGCGCTGCTCGGGACTGTCGTCGAGGACGACGCCATGGGCCGCCGCCACGGCCAGCGCCTCGGCATGGGCGCGGCGGCAGAGGCGGTTGATCTCCGGCGTCTTCTGGATCGTGTTGGGCTGGCCCAGCATGAGGCAGACCGTCGATCCGGTGAGATTGGCCATCAGCTTGTGCCAGATGTCGTATCGGATATCGCGCGTCGCCGGCGAAGCGATGCCGGCCGCCACAAGTGTCGCGCGGAGCGCATCGATGCGCGGGCTCGGGCGATCGTCGGTCTCCGAGACCCACAGCGTGTTGCGCTCGGGGGAGATGTTGTGGACCACGCCGGGCTCGATGACATGGTTCGACGAGGTGACGACGGCGCCGACCGCGCGGTCCAAGCCGACCGCCTTGGCGAGCGCGCCGCCGGGATCGAGCCGCGACAGATCGGGCGCCGGCGGCCGTCCGGCCGCAAGGCCGTGGCCGTACCACCACGGAATGCCGTTCTGCACGAAGGCGACCGATGTGTCAGAGCGCAACAACGGGCCGACGTTCTCCGCCAGCACCGCCAGGCCCGACGATTTCATCGTGACCAGCACCGCATCCTGGGGGCCGAGGTCGGCCGGCCGGTCGCTGGCGTGGACCGGGACCACGATACGGCGATCGCCGGTCAGCAAGGTGAGGCCGCGGGCGCGGATGGCGTCGAGATGCGCCCCGCGGACCACCACCGACACCTCGTTGCCGGCCTCCGCCAGGCGCGCAGCGAAGTTGCCGCCAATCGAGCCCGCTCCGAAAACACAGATCCGCATCGCTTCGTCCTACCGTTCGGCCCGGCTCAGCCAAGTGACGGTGAGGTCGCTGCGGGGACGGGCGCGGCAGGCGAGTGTCTGGCCCGCCTTGATCTGCTGCGGGCTGAGCGAGGCATCGCCGCGCGGCATCAAAGTAACCTTGCCCGCGTCCAGGTGGCAGGTGCAGGTGCCGCAGTTACCGGTGGCGCAGGCAAAGGGAAAGTCGATGCCGGCGGCGAGAGCTGCTTCCAGCACAGTCTGGTTGGCCGCGCAGTCGATAGTCTGCTGGGTGTTGGCGATCGTCAGGCGATGCGACTTTGGAGTGCGGGCCATGCGGGGGCTCACGCCATCGCCGCGTGGCGACGCGACGGCGTCGACCGGACCGAATTGAACTGCGGGACGTACCAGGACACCGACGGAAAGCGTACCAGGGCATAGCCGTAGAGCGCCAGGCCGATCGCCGGTGCGTCACCCACCACCACGGTGCTGTGGATGTCGTGGTCGGCCATCGCCATGCCGCCGCCCGGCTCGACCATCACCTCACCCACCTGCTCCACGGTAGCGTAGCCGGGCCTAGCGAGGCTGTCGGTGCGGCGGAAGAATTTGTGGCATTCGCGACCGGAGACGGCGGCGTTGATGCACCAGATACCGTGATCGTGCGGGGCGGCTTCCTTGCCCGGCAGGCTGATCGTCAGATAAAGCCCGTGGCCGTCGTTGTCCTCGACCAGCAGCGGATGGTTGCGGCCCTCCGCCACCGGCATGGCGAAATCGGCGAGCGGAAACAGCTCCGCCTTTGCTGCCAACGCCACCAGCTTCAGCTTGAGCGCATGCAGGGCCGAGGGCGTGATGCCTTCCTTGGCTGTGATGGCATGGACGTCAGCCATCAGCTTCGCGGCGGCGCGGTTTCGCTTGTCGGAGACGGTCATGAAGGAGGTTCCCCTTGTTGCGAGAATGGTACGGGCTAGGCCTCCCAGGCGGCAAGGGGTAGACTTCCGGCAGAGGCGCACAAGCGTCCAGGATCGACGCCAAGGATCGATGGAGGAACCCGACATGGCACGCACTCTCAGCATCGAACCCCTGGCAGGCACGTCGTTCGGCGCCGTGGTGACGGGTGTGAAAGTGGCCGCGCTCGACGACGCCACCTGGCGCGAGCTCCATACGGCTTGGCTGAAGCACGCGCTCCTCATCTTCCCCGACCAGCACCTGAAGCGCGACGAACAGATCGCCTTCGCCAAGCGCTTCGGGCCGCTCGAGTTCGAGATGGCCGCGATCAGCAACGTCAAATCCGATGGCTCACTGCGTATCGAGGCCGACAACGACGACGTGATGAAGATCCTGAAAGGCAATATGGGCTGGCATTGCGACAGCACTTATATGCCGGTGCAGGCCAAGGGCGCGGTGTTCAGCGCCGAAGTGGTGCCGAGCATCGGCGGCCGCACTGGCTTTGCCGACATGCGCGCGGCCTGGGATGCGCTCGACGAGGCGCTCAAGGCCAGGATCGAGACGCTCACCGCCCATCACTCCCTGCATCACAGCCAGTCCAAGCTCGGCCATCAGACCAAGAAGCGCGACGGCGAATACAGCGGCTACGGCCTGCACGACGGGCCGGTGCCGCTCAGGCAACTGGTGAAGGTCCATCCCGAGACCGGCCGCAAGTCGCTGCTGATCGGCCGCCACGCCCACAACATTCCGGGCCTGGACAAGGCAGAGTCAGAGCGGCTGCTGCAGGAGTTGGTTGATTTCGCCTGCCAGCCGCCGCGCATCTACCATCACGACTGGACGGCCGGCGACGCGGTGGTGTGGGACAACCGCTGCCTGCTCCACCAGGCGACGCCCTGGGATATGACGCAACCGCGCGTGATGTGGCACAGCCGGATCGCCGGCAATCCGGCGAGCGAAGCCGCGCTCAACTAGACGAACGAATGACTTTCCCTGGGAGGGGACCATGGCAACAGGACATCGCGGCGGACTCAGGACTGCCTTGTCGATGGCGCTCGCCCTGATACTGGCCACCGTCGCCCTGCCGGCGAGCGCCGCGACCTTCGTATATGTCGGCTGCACCGACAGCAACGAGATCCAGGTTCTGCGGCTCGATCCCAAGACAGGCGATCTTGCCGAGGTCGAAAAGGTCACGATCCCCGGCATCGTCAAGACGGCGGGCTCGACCCCGATGGCGATCAGCCCTGACAAGAAATTCCTGTTCGCAGCGACCCGCGGCGAGCCGATGGTGGCAGCGAGCTTCAGGATCGATCCCGCGACCGGCAGGCTCAGCCACGTGGCCAATGGTCCGCTCGACGGCAGCATGGCCTACATCACGACCGACCGCACCGGCCGCTACCTGCTCGCGGCCTCCTACCCCCACAACAAGGTCACGGTGAACCCGATCGCGCCGGATGGCACGGTGCAGAAGCCCTCGCAGATCGTGCCGACCGAACCCAACGCGCACGCCATCCAGCCCGACGCCAGCAACCGCTTCGTGCTGGCGACCAGCCTGGGCGGCAACCTCGTCCGGCAGTTCCGCTTCGATCCGGCGACCGGAACATTGACGCCCAACGATCCCCCGGCGGAGGCGGTGAAAGGCACCGCCAACCCGGGCCCGCGCCACTTCGCCTTCCACCCGACCAACGGGCGCGTCTATTTGCTGAACGAGCTCGAAGCCTCGCTCGCCGTCTTCACCTATGATCCCAAGACCGGCACGCTGAAGGAGCAGCAGACGATCAGCGCACTGCCGGCCAAGGCGCCGGAGAAGATCTGGGCGGCCGACATCCACCTGACGCCCGATGGCAAATTCCTCTACGCCACCGAACGGGGCACCAGCACGATCGCAGGCTTCAAGATCGATCCGGCGAACGGATCGCTCTCGCTCATCGAGCATACGGTGACCGAACAGCAGCCGCGCGGCTTCGCCATCGATTCGACCGGCCGCTATCTCTACGCGGTGGGCCAGCTCTCCGATTCGATGACGAGCTACGCCATCGATCCCGCCACCGGCAAGCTCACCAAGCTGAAGCAATACAAGGTGGGCAAGAACCCGAACTGGGTCGAGATCGTCGACCTGCCCTGATCAAAGTCCCCGGAGGAGCCAATGACCACGCGTCGAAATTTCCTCAAGGCGTCCACTGCCGCAGCTACCGGGATCGTCTTCTGCAGCTGCGGCCTGCTCGACGCCCGCGCGCAACAACCGGGACGCACCCTGCCCGTTGCCGTCAACGGCAAGCGGGTAAAAACCATCGACGTCCATGCCCATTGCCATTTCAGAGAGGCCGGCGCGCTGCTGGGCGCCGATGCTGCCGCAGCGCAGTTGCCACCAGTGCGGGGCGCGGCCGAGGCCTTCATCGAGATCGACCAGCGTCTGAAAGCCATGGACGGCCAGGCGGTCGACATGGAGGTGCTGTCGATCAATCCCTTCTGGTATGGCCGGGACCGTGATCTCGCCGCCCAGATCGTAAAAATCCAGAACGAGAAACTGGCCGAGCTCTGCGCCAGCAAGCCCGATCGCTTCGCAGCCTTCGCCTCGCTCACCCTGCAGGCACCCGACCTTGCCGTGCAGGAACTCGAGACCGCGATCAAGAAGCAGGGTCTGAAGGGCGCCGCGATAGGCGGAGTCGTCGCAGGTGTCGAATTCTCCGACCCCAAGTTCTATCCGGTGTGGGCCAAGGCCGAGGAGCTGGGCGCCGTGCTGTTCATTCATCCCCAGGGCACGCCGGAACTCGGAAAGCGCCTCAGCGGCAACGGCTGGCTCGGCAACACCATCGGCAATCCGCTCGAGACCGCCATCGCGCTTTCGCATCTGATCTTCGAGGGTACGCTCGACCGCTTCCCTGGCCTGAAGGTGATCGCCGCCCACGGCGGCGGCTTTCTGCCGTCCTACGCCGATCGTTCGGATCATGCCTGCATGGTGGGCCCCGCCGGCTGCAATCCCAACATCGTGCTGAAGAAGAAGCCGACGGAATATCTGAAGCAGCTCTATTTCGATTCGCTGATCTTCGAGCCCGAGGCGCTGCGCCATCTCGCGGCCCAGGTCGGCTCGAGCCAGATCGTGCTCGGCAGCGACTATCCCTATCCCTGGGAGCTGCACCCGGTGGACCGCATCTTCGCCGCCACCTCGTTCAGCGACGACGAAAAAGCCGCCATCCTGGGCACCACGGCGGCCAAGCTGCTCAAGATCCCGACCTAGATCAGTGCGGCGGCATCGGAATGAAGAGCGGCGGCGCGCCGGCGCTGCCAGGTGGTCTCAGATAGACATAGAACGGCGTCCGGCGCTCGACGACGTCGTCGCCCGGCTGCGCCCTTTGGCTCACCAGCAGGTCGTCCTGGATGCGGACATGCATGTAGCCCGGCATGAGCTGGGCCCAGTTGGCGACGTCGGGCGTGAACAGGACGTCGTAGGCATAGTCCTTGGCAACAGTGACGACACCGGCGCCGCCTGGATCGGCGGGCTTTGACGGCACCTGCTGCCAGACCATGCCGGACTGCACATAGACCGCCACGGGATTGATCATGACGTAGAGCGGGCCATCCGGGCTGGTGTTCTGCAGCGAGAGCGTCATGCGGAACGATTTGCCGTCGGCCGTGGCAACGATGCGCCTGAGCTCGACATAGAGCGACCGCATCGCCGTATTCTCGAGTTCCAGCCGCGCCTGGCGCTGCTGCTTCACGAGATGGGACTGGTAGCGGCCGACGCCGGCATCGATGGCGAAGGCCAGCATCACCATCACAACGACACCCAGCAGCACCGGCGAATGCCAGAGGCCGGAAGAACGCCCGAGCTTCGAGGTGACCTCGGCCGGTGCCGGCATTTCCTTGCGCGGCGCCTCGCGCAACTGGTCGATCAGCGCGCCTCGCATTTCGGCCCGTCGCTTCGCCAGCCTCAACCCGGACTGCGCGGCCGCAAGCTGCCGCCGGAGATCGCGGATCAGCTCGTCCTTGTCGAGAGGTTCACCACTCATGTGACGATCGCACCGTTGGCGATATGGACGATCTGCCCGGCCTGTTCGGCCAGGGCAAGATTGTGCGTGACCAGAATAAGCGTGGTCCCGATCTCGCGATTGACAGCCAGCAGCTCGTCCATGATCTCGATCTCGGTCTGCTCGTCGAGATCGGAGGTCGGCTCGTCAGCCAGCAGGAGCGCGGGATCGTTGATCAACGCGCGCGCGATCGCGGCACGACGCTGTTCACCGGCGGAAATCTCCGAAGGGTAGGCGTCGAGATACCCGCCCAGCCCCATGCGATCGAGCAGGCTAGAAGCCTTGGCGTAGGTCGCGGCAGTCGACTGCCGCCGGCCCAGCATCGCCGGCAGGGCGACATTGTCGATCAGGCGCAGTGTCGGCAGCAGGCTCGCGAACTGGAAGACGTAGCCGATCCTTTCATTGCGGAAGGCCGCCAGCGCAGTCTCCGACAGGCGCCACACGTCGGTGCCGCCCACTTCCACCGTGCCCGCCGAGGGACGGCTGAGGCCGCCCACCATCGCCATCAAAGTCGACTTGCCGGAGCCGGAGCGACCGATGATGGCGACGAACCGGCCCGCCGCCACATCGAGATCGATGCCGGCGACGGCGGTCACGAGGCCGCGCTCGGTCTTGTAGCTCTTACTGACCTGGCGGCATGCGAGCATCGCTCAGCCCTCGCCGCGCACGAGGTCGTAGGCGTCGCGGCGGCTCGCCCGCCATGCCGGATAGAGCGCGCCCAC
Source organism: Alphaproteobacteria bacterium (assembly GCA_947474005.1). Classification (GTDB taxonomy): domain Bacteria; phylum Pseudomonadota; class Alphaproteobacteria; order Reyranellales; family Reyranellaceae; genus Reyranella. The sequence continues at coordinate 8,090 of CANJHI010000021.1, forward strand.
GGCACCGATGGCCGCGGCCAGCACGATCGCCCCTACGGCGAAGGCCACCGTATGCGGCAGGTCGAGCCAGACGAACGGCACGCCGATATTGTCGAGGTAGTAGACCAGCGAGCGCTCGTAGAGACGCATCACCAGCACGCCCAGGGTCACGCCCAGCACGCCGCCGACGCCGGTGGCGATCACCGCCTCGACGACCATGACACCGATAAGCTGCGCACCGCGCGCGCCGATCGCTTTCAAGAGACCGAGTTCGGCCCGCCGTTCGGTGACGATCGCCGAGAACAGCACGCTCACCATGACCGCCATGCTGGCGAACATCAGCACCATCAAGGCGAGAATGCCTTTTAGCAGCGCTGCCAACCCCTGGCGGATGCCGGACAGCGAGGAGTCGCCGGTCACGACCTTGGCACCCTTGACCGCCGACAGGATGGCGAAGCGCGCCTGCAGCGCCGTGGCGCCGGGCGCCAGCTCGACGAGGAAGCCGGTGACCTTGCCCGGCGCGAGGACGGCGGGCCGTTGAGGCATGCTGGCGGCCAGCGCCTCCAGTGTGGCGAATGACATGAAGACGCCGCGCTCGTGGGTGCCGACGCCGGTGCGGCCGAGCTTGCCGTAGACGAGGTGCGGCTTGCCGAAGATGAGGAGCTGCGAGCCCAGCGGCGCATCGCGGCCGGCACCCAGGATCACGTCGCCGGCCCGTAGTCCGCGGCCGAGCTTTTCCTTGAGCCAGGGCTGGATCGTGAAGTCGAGCGCCGGATCGATGCCGATCAGGTCGACCAGCTCATGATGGCTACCGATGCCGGAATGCTCGACCCGCGCGATCTTCTGCGGTGCTGCTCGTGCCACGCTGGCGAGGCGCGCCTTGGCCAGGACATCGGCGTCGAGCACCAGATCGGTGGGCTCGACCGTGAGGAGTGCCGCGGTGATGTTGGTGAGCGCGCCTTCGGGCACCACCATCATGTCGGCGCCCAAGCGCGTGAAACCCACGGCCATGCTGTCGTCGATGCTGCGCATCAGGGTGGCGCCGGTAAAGACGACCCCGCTGCCGATCGCCACCGCGGCGATCAGCAAGAGGCTGCGCGCCTTGCGGCGTCCGAGGTTCTGCAGCGCCAGGTTGGCGAGCAGCCTCAAAGCGTGCCCACTCAGAGCGTACAGGAGCGCGTGTGCTTCATGTGCTCCAGCTTGGTCGGAATGATCACGCAGTCATGATGCCCGCCGTTGCTCGGCAGGATGCCGACCAGCGTGTCGGTCGAGGTGTCGACGATCGCGATGCCGCTCGACTGACGCTGGAAGCCGCTGAACGGCGTCAGCACATACTTGCCGTCGTAGGTGATTGCCGGTGTCTGCAGGTCGGGACCGATGCCCTGGATCTCCTTCAGGATCGTCCAGGTCTTGGTGTCGACCACCATGAGCCCGCTGTAGGCGGGCGACGGATGCAGGATGGACAGGTAGAGCTTCGAACTGTCCATCGAGAAGACCATGTGGAACGGATTCGGATACTTGCCGCGCCACAGCGGATCCTCGACATGGGCGATCTTGCGCCACTTGGTCGGATCCGGATCCTCGCAGCTGAAGATCGAGCAGTTGTTTTCCCGGAGGTTGTTCATCATCACCAGGAACTTGCCGTCGGGCGAGAAGCCGATCTCGTGGCCCGGCGAATGGATCTTGTCGAAGACGACCTTCCACGTGTCCTTGTCGATCTGCTCGACTGCATATTGGGCCTGCGAGTCCTTGTTGAACTGCAGGAAAGCCGCCGGATCGAAATTCTTCTCAGGGTCGAGGATGCAGATGCCGCCGCACAGACGCACGACGGTGGCGGCCCAGCGGCCCTCGGGATGCCAGATCGTGCCGTCGGCACCGGTGAGCGTGAGCGGCGCGTCGCCCGGCAGCGAGCCCTCCTCGACGAACAGCTCGCCCATGGGCACCATTTCCCAGTCGATCTTGTTGCCCTTGGTGCCGCGGTAGTCGTAGAGGCCGGTCGTGGTGTCGGGATAGATCTTCTTGATGGTGAGCGTGCCGCCCTTGATCCAGGCATCGCGCAGGTCCGGCACGTTGGGCGCCCAGTCGAACTTGAGCGCCGCCTTCACTTTCGAGGTCGTACGGTCGAAGCAGGCGGCGATGTCCTTCTGGCCGTCGGTGACGAAGTAGGATTGCGCGTCCTTCGGGTTGACCGTGACGTGGACGCCGAGCCCGAGGCCAGTGGTCTCAGAGACGTTCTCGACCATCTGCATCTGCGTGCCGTCGAAGCGGACGCGATAGATGTTTGTGCCGGGCGCCGGTTCCGTGATGGCGGTGGGGATGCCGTAGATCAGCGAGTTCTTGACGCCCTGCGTCGAGTTGACGAATTCGAAGCCGTGATACGGATCGGAACTCGGGAAGGCGCAGAGGTGATGGCTGATCGGACTGAAATCGCCGTAGTTCCAGTACCAGATCGAGGCCAGCACGCGATTTGAATTGAGATCGAGCGCGTAGGTGCCGCCACCGAGCTTGGTCGGCAGCAAGGCGATCCACTGGCCAAGGCTGCGTCCCTTGATGTCGGCTCTCGAATCGACGATCTCGCGGGTAATGTGTGATTGTTGCGGGCCCGCACCGCTGGCCTGAAAGATGCCGGTGTCCGACGAGCCGCCGCCCAGCGCGTTGTAGCCAAGGACGGCCGCTTCGGCGACGCCCGCGGTGCCGACGGCGACGTTCAGCATCGTGCGCCGACTCATCCGGGTCTTGCGCGCCGGGACCGCGGCCTCAGCGGCCTTGGCTTTGAGGGTCGCCTCTTCATGCTTGGCGACCAGGTACGTCTTGAATTCCTCGCGGTCCTTCTCCAGCACTTCGGCGTTGCGCCTGAGGAACTCCTCGATCGAGCCCTTGCTCGCAGGAAGGTTCGGCGCCGCTTCGGCGGCGATCGGAGTGATGATCGGCGTTGCGTTCACATTGGGGGAAGTTCTCGTGGCAGGCGTTTCTCTGGTGGGTTCAACCATATACCGCACTCCCTCGTTACTGAACTTTGCGGATACTAGACGCAGGCCTTCGTGAAGGACATTCTGAAATTTGAAGAACTGGAGGCTGATTTTCGATCACAGCGCGAGTAGTCTCTGCCGATGGACTACGCCGTCATCATCAGCGCCATCGTGCTCGGCCTTTCCGTCCTGGCGACGGCAGCGAAATTCCTCGACTGGTTCATCCATACCGATCCGCAGACGATGGTGCGAGTCAGCCGCTGGATGCTGTTGCTTCTGGTCATGGCCTGCATTCCACTTGTCGTCTGGATGATCGTTGACGGCCGATGGTCGGCGGCCATGCTGATCGGAGCCGGCATGCTGGCCGTTCCGACCTTCCTGAAATGGCGAGCACTCCTTGCGCCGTTGCGCGGCGTGCTCGGCCGATTCAGGTCCAAGGTGCCGCCCTTCGACATGAAGGAATGGCCTGCCGACATGGCGGGCGACCCTGAGACCGTGCGGCGCGCCGCCGCCATCCTCGAAGCCTATGTGAACCGGCCGGCGCCGCAGGATTTCAGGCTCGCCTCCCGGCACGACGGCGCCGTCATGTCCAGGGCGGAAGCGCTCGACGTGTTGGGCCTCGGCGAGAATGCTGACGAGGCGGCGATCCATGCCGCGCACGAGCGCCTTGCACGGCTGGTCCATCCCGACCATGCGGGTGCGACCTATCTTGCAAGAAAGGTCGACCAGGCGCGGGACACGCTGCTGCCTCCTCCGCGCGAGTGGCGCCGCCTGTCGAACGGCTAATTCCGCTTACCCGAAAGGCCTTCCATGCAAGTCACCATCCTCGGCAGCGGCTCACCCATGGTTGCCGCCGATCGGGCCGGCCCTTCCACACTGGTGCGCATCGGCAAGACCGACCTGCTGTTCGATTGCGGCCGTGCCGTGCTGATGCGCGGCGTCGCCGTCGGCATGACGGCGCGCGAGCTTGCGGCGGTGTTCGTCACCCATATGCACAGCGATCACACCACCGACTACAACGACGTCATCACGACGCGCTGGATCACCAACACCGACCCACGGCCACTGACGGCGATCGGGCCGGTGGGGTTCAAGAAGTTCACCGACGCGACGCTGGCGATGCTCGAAAACGACATCCACTACCGCATGGCGCATCACCCCGACCTGCCGCACCGGCCCGAAGTGAATGTCTCCGAGGGTCTCGCCTGGGAAGCCGACGGCATCCGCGTCGTGGCGGCGCCGACCGACCACAGCCCGGTGCACCCGACGGTCGGCTTTCGCATCGAGGCCGAAGGCAAGGTGGTGGTGATCGCCGGCGACACCGTGCCCTGCCCTGGCCTCACGACCCTGTGCAAGGGCGCCGACGTCTACGTCCAGACGGTGATCCGCCGCCAGATGATCGAGAAGGTGCCGATCCAGCGCTTTCGCGACGTGATCGACTATCACTCCGACATCGCCCAGGCGGCGCAGACCGCCCGCGACGCCGGCGTGCGCACGCTGGTGCTCAACCATCCGATGCCAGCGCCGCGACCCGGCACCGAGCCGGAGTGGATCGCCGAGGCCAAGGCCCACTTCGATGGCGAAGTCCTGCTGGCCACCGATCTCCTGCAAGTCGAGGCCTGACGGTCAAGAAGCTGACGGTCGGGAGGCTGAGAGTCGTCAGGGCGCGTTCCGCGCCGCCCGCGCCTCGTCGTAGGCCTGCTGGGCGCCATCGGCAGCACGAACAGCACTATCGCGCTTTGCCGCGGCTGCCCCGTCGAGCCTGACGAGCAACGCGACGGATGCAATCAGGAATCCGCCGGCGGCATAGTAGCCCCAGGCCTCGAGGTGCAACCGGACCAGGAGGACGACGAATGGAATCGGGAAGAAGACCAGGGCAAGCCTGATCCAGGTCTCGCGGTCGTAGGTCCGAACCGCCGCATCGGCCTTCACCTTCAACGCGGAGGCCTCGTGGTGCAGCGTCTCGAGATCGGGGGCCAGGTCGGTCTCCACCGGAGGATGCGGGTGCCGACGTTACAGGATATCGCGCGATACAGGCGATACAGATTTCTGCTGGCGCGACCTGAGGGCCCCTCCAAGCGTACTCACGACATCCGTTCTCAAATCCGGGACTTCCAACCGGCTGCGGAAAAGCCCATCATTTGCATTCGCAAGGCGGTGCGATCACGAGTGCCGCCGGCAAATGATGGATGGGGAGGAAACCGGGTGACGCCAGCGCGACGACCGATGTTCGGCGAACAGCAGCGTTTCATGCTGTTGCTGATCGCGCCGGCGGCGCTACTGCTCGGGCTGTTCCAGGTCGTGCCGATCGTGATCGGCGCCAACGCGAGCTTCCGCGACTGGGCACTCTACAATCCCAAGAAGACCTGGGTTGGCCTCGATCACTACAAGGCCGTGATCACCGATCCGGCGTTTCTCGAGGTCGTGCTGCCCAACACCTTCATCTTCATGGTGGCGAGCGTGATCGGCGCCCTGACCCTGGGGCTCGGCCTTGCTTTACTGCTCAATCGGCCCTTCCGCGGCCAGAAGATCGTGCAGACCGTGCTGATGGTGCCATTGATGGTGGCGCCGGTGATCGCGGCCATCATGATGCGCTGGATGTTCAACGACCAGTTCGGGATCGTGAACGCGGTCCTCGAGGGGTTGGGGCTGGAAGGCCAGCCGTGGCTGGTCGAGCGCTGGAGCGCCTTCGGCATCATCGTGCTGACCGACGTCTGGCTGTGGACACCGTGGTTCACCTTGCTGCTGCTGGCCGGCCTCCAGAGCCTGCCCAAGGAGCCGTTCGAGGCCGCCGCCATCGACGGCACCTCGGCGTGGCGCGTGTTCAGCCACCTGACGCTGCCGATGCTGCAGCCCGTTATCGTGGTCTGCGTGGTGATCCGCGCCATCGATGCCTTCCGCACCTTCGACATCGTCTGGACGCTGACCGGCGGCGGCCCCGGCCGCTCGACCGAGCTGTTCAGCCTTTACGCCTATGTTCTCGCTTTTCTCAATCTCGACCTCGGCCGCGGTTCAGCGGCGGCGATCGTGGGCGGCCTCATCATCCTGGTGGTCGGCATCGGGCTCTATCGCCTGGTCGATCGCGTGACGAAGACCTGATCCGATGGCCATGGTCCGCACGCCCCTGATGTTCGCCCGCCTGCCTATTGGCGGCCGCCGCCTGCTGTTCGGGCTGGCGATCACCGGCATCTGCCTCGCCGTCGCCTTCCCGGTGCTGTGGCTGATCCTGACGTCGCTGCGCCCCGAATCGGGCGTCTACTACGTCCACCGCGGCACCGAGTTCACCCTCGCGAGCTACGCCGAAGTGTTGCTCGACGAGCGGCTGATCCAGGCCTTCGTCAATTCGGCGCTGATCTCGACCCTGGCCACCATCTTCTCGCTGCTGGTCACGGTATCGAGCGGCTACATGCTGTCGCGTTTCCGTGGACCGGCGGCGCAGACATGGTTCGGCACCATCTACGTCTTCCGCTGCGTGCCCTACATCTCCTGGGTGCTGCCGCTCTACTTCGTGGCCCAGAGCTGGGGAATCTACGATACCTATATCGGTCTGCTGCTGCCACACATCGCCGTGCACATCTGCTTCTTCTCCTGGCTGATGAAGGGCTTCTTCGACGGTATCGACCCGTCGATGGAACATGCCGCACTTATCGACGGCTGCACGCGCTGGGGTGCCTTCATCCGCGTCGCCCTGCCCTCGGCGATCCCGGCGATTTCCGCCTTGGCCGTCCTGTGCTGGCTGTTCACCTGGAACGAATTCCTGTTCGCCCTGATCCTGACCGGCAACAAAGTGCCGGTGATCACGGTGGTGATGGCGCAGTTCGTCACCGAAATGGGCTTGCGCTGGAACCTGATGGCCGCCACGGCCGTCATGGCGCTGGTGCCGGCCTTCCTGCTGGCGCTGTTCGGCCAGAAATACGTGATCCGCGGCCTCAGAATCTAATGAGGGCCGGATCTGAATTCAGAAACGACGGAGGGAACGACATGAGCATCAGACGAAGGACATTGGCCGCGGTGGCGGCAGCCGCCAGCCTGCTTGTCGCAGGCGGTGTCAACGCCCAGGCGATCAAGGAGCTGCGCATCGGCTACCAGCCGAGCCCGATCCAGGATGCTTCGATCGCCATGTTCGAGACCTGGGGCGCCAAGAACGGCATCAAGATCGTGAAGGTGCCGAACTCCTACGGCGTCTACGTCGAGAAGATGACGGCATCGCTCACCTCGAACTCCGACCAGTACGACGTCATCTGGCACAACGACGACTGGGGCCAACTCTGGGCGCATCTGCTCGAGCCGACCGACGACATCCCGGGCCTGCAGTTCGCCGAGAAGTGGGGTATGGACAAGATCGTGTTCGGCAACGCACAGGGCCAGAACACCGTCGTGCCGATGGGCCAGACGTTCAGCGTGTTCTTCTATCGCAACGACCTGGTGCAGCCCAACGAAGTGCCCAAGACGCTGGCCGACGTCGTCAACATGAGCAAGAAGCTGCAGGCCGCCAACAAGGCGAAATGGGGCTATGTCGGCGCCATGTCGATGAACAACAGCTGGTTCAGCTGGTTCTGGTCGATGTGGGGCAACAACTGCGACGTGCTGATGCCGTTCTACGAGCGCGACAACGCGAAGCTGGCGGCCGCCGGCTGGAAGTCGGGCCTCGACCAGCCCTGCATGAAGGAGACGGCCGAGTACTGGTGGGATGCGATCAACACCCACAAGATCTCGCCGCGCGGCATGCCGGCCTACGACCGCAACGAAGCCAACGCCATCTTCATGTCGGGTGACGCCGCCTTCACCGTGGCCGATTCTCTGTGGTGGGGCACGTTCAACGATCCGGCCAAGTCGAAGGTCGTGGGCAAGGTCTCGGCCGCGCGCTTTCCGCTCGGCCCCAACCGCCAGAAGAACTTCGCCTGGGACGACATCTGGGGCTGGGCGATTCCAAAGTCGATCGCGCCCGAGCGCAAGGCGCTGGCCAAGCAGATGCTCGCCGCCATGATGGTCGACGAGGAAGGCCAGATGAAACTGTGGAAGGCGACCGGCGCGCCGCCGCCCAACACGCAGTTCTGGCCCAAGATCGCGGCCCAGGATCCGTTCATGGCGCTCCTGAAGGAGGCCGTGCTCGACTCGCCCGACAAGGTGCGCGGCGCCTACTACTTCCCGCAGTGGCCGGCCGTGCATAAGGCGTTCAACGACGCCGTCACCAAGGCCATCACCGGCAAGCGCGAGGACATCGCCAAGGTGCTGGCCGAGGGCGCGCCGCTGGTCAGCAAGGCGGCAACGCCCTAGCGGTCCGAAGACAACGATCCCCGCCGCGCATCGGTGCGGCGGGGCCTTTTTTTGAGAAGCGTCACGAGGTCGGCGGGAACATGGCAGCGATCGTTCTAGACAAGCTCAACAAGCACTATGGCTCGCTGCACCATGCCGTGAAGGACGTCGATCTCACCATCGCCGACAAGGAATTCGTGGCGCTGGTCGGACCGTCGGGCTGCGGCAAGTCGACGACGCTCCGCATGATCGCAGGTCTGGAGGACATCAGTAGCGGCGAGATCCGCATCGGCGATCGGGTGGTCAACCATCTGCCGCCGCGCGACCGCGACATCGCCATGGTGTTCCAGAATTACGCGCTCTATCAGCACATGAGCGTCTACGACAATCTGGCATTCGGGCTCCGCAACAAGAAGATGCCCGAGAGCGAGATCAAGGCCGCGATCGATCGCGCCACCGAGATGCTGGGCCTGCACGAACTGCTGAAGCGCAAGCCGCGCCAGCTCTCGGGCGGCCAGCAGCAGCGGGTCGCACTCGGCCGCTGCATCGTGCGCAACCCACTGGTCTTCCTGTTCGACGAGCCGCTCTCGAACCTCGACGCCAAGCTGCGCGCCCAGATGCGGATCGAGATCAAGCGGCTGCATGCCCAGCTGCCCACCACCTCGGTGTTCGTGACCCACGATCAGGTCGAAGCCATGACCTTGGGCGACCGCGTGGTGGTGATGAAGGACGGCCGAGTCCAGCAGGCCGGCACGCCGCTCTCCGTCTACGGTCACCCGGTCAACAAATTCGTCGCGGGCTTCATCGGCGCACCGGCGATGAACTTCCTGGAAGTCACGATCGCCAAGGAAGGCGACACGGTGGTGGCGCAGTCGCCGGCGGTGAAGCTCGCGGTGTCTGAGGCGAGCAGCCGGGCGCTGGAAGCCTACAAGGGACGGCGCGTGATCATGGGCCTCCGGCCGGAGCATCTGGCGCTGGGCGATGGTGTGGTGAGCCGCAGCTTCGCGGCCACGGTCGAGGTGGTGGAGCAGCTGGGCTCGGAAATCCTGCTGGAGACGCGGGTGGGCGATGCGCGCGTCACCGCGGCCAGGGTGCCGCCCGAAACGGCCGTCGCCGCCGGCGATCAGGTGCGGCTCTCGGTCCAGCCGGGCCGGCTCCATTTCTTCGACCCCGAGACCGAGAACGTCATTACGGCGTAGCCGCGCCTCAGGGGCCGGCTGCCGCCAGATCGATGGCACGGCGATACATGGTCATCGCCGCCTCCGGCGTGTTGTAGCCGGCGTGCGCCGTCAGCGTGACATTATCGAGCTTCAGGAGCGGGTCGTCGGGCGCGGTCGGCTCCTTGGCGAAGACGTCAGTCGCGTAGTGGCCGATTCGGCCGGAGCGCAAGAGATCGAACAAGGCCGGCTCATCGACGACGCCGGCCCGCGCCGTATTGACGACGATGACGCCGGGCTTGGTCTTCTCGAGCCGGGCGCGACCGAGGAAGCCACGCGTCGCATCGTTCAGTCCGAGATGCAGGCTCACGATGTCGGCCTTCGCCAGCAACTCGTCGACCGAAACCATCGGCACCGGCGCGTCGGCCAGGGCCGAGCGGTTGTAGGCGATGACTTTCAGGCCGACGCCCTGGGCGATACGTGCCATCTCGCGGCCGATGCCGCCCAGACCGACGATCCCCAGGGTCTTGCCGCGAAGTTCCATGCCCTGCATCGGCCGCCAGCCACCCGCGCGGACGATGTTATGCATGGTGGCGATATGGCGCGCGGCCGCGAAGACCAGCCCCATGGCATGCTCGGCGACCGTCGTGTCGCCGTAGCCCGCGATGGTCGAGACCTTGATGCCGAGGCGCTCGGCGGCCGCGAGATCGACGAAGCTTGCCGCCCCCGTTCCCAGGAAGACGATGTGCTTCAGCCCGGTGCAGTGCTTCAGCGTGGCCTCGTTGAAGTAGGACGCGTCGTTGATCACCGTGTCGTAGCCCTCGACCTTGCCCGGCACGTCACCCTCGGCGACCGGCCCCATATTGACCACAACAGGAATGTCGTCCGGTCGGTGCACCTTTTTCCAGACGAGATCGATATCCGGCGTCGAGTCGATAAAAAGCGTCCTTGGCATTCGCACAATCCCCCAGTCGAACCGCGCGATCATAGCCGATATCGCCACGCGTCCGTCGAGCGGGATCGGAATCGACCGGTTCGTGCTTGCCCGGTAGTGCTTGCCTAGGCGGGCGAAGGCGCCGAAAGCTGGTCCATGTCGGAGCCGTCTTTCCTCGCCGGGCGATTTCCGCCCCATCGTGTCCTGACCGGCTGGCTGGGAGAGGCCCAGGCGGCCTCCTTGTTGGCCTACACCCTCGCCGCCGAGGCACGCTTCGCGCCGACCAGGCTCAACGATCACGGAGCAGGCCGCTTCGATGCGGTGGTCCGGCAGTCCGCCGTGCTGAAGGATCTCGGCACCTTCGCCGGCCCGTTGCGCCGCAAGGCGCTGGCGCTGCAGGCCGGTCTCGAGACGGCTTTCGAGATGTTGCATACGCCGGCCAACAGCACGCAGATGGAGATGGTGGCGCACGGCGACGGCGCCTTCTATCGGCCGCATACCGACACCTACACCGGCGACGAATACACGCCCGGCGGCCGCCGTCGGCTGACGATGGTCTACTATCTCCACCGCCGGCCGTGCCGCTTCACCGGCGGACGATTACGGCTGTTCGATCTGGGCGGAGAGCAGTCGATCCGGATCGAGCCGATACACGACAGCCTGCTCGTCTTCCCCTCATCCGCCCGCCATGAGGTGGAGACGATCTCCTGTCCCGACGGCGAATTCGCCGACGGCCGCTTCGCGGTGAATATCTGGCTGTGCGGCTAGCCCTATTCCGCCCTGATGCCCGCGGCCTTGATGACCTTGCCCCACTTCTCGGTAGCCTCCGCGAGGATCTTCCCGAATTCCGCCGGCGTGCCACCCACCGGTGTGCCGCCCAGGTCGACGATCCGGCTCTTGACCTTGGGATCGACGAGGGCGGCATTGAGCTGCTTGTTCAGCAGATCAATGATCTCGACCGGGGTGCCCCTGGGCACGCCGATGCCGGCAAAGCCGCTGGCCTCATAACCGGGCACGAAGTCCGCAATCGGCGGAACGTCCGGCAGCACTTCGAGGCGAGCCGTGGTCGTCACCGCGAGCGCGCGCAGCTTGCCGGCCTTGATCTGCTGGATCGACTCCGAGATGGGCGCGAAAATCACCTGCACGTGACCGGCGATCAGATCAACGACCGCCGGCGCGCCGCCCTTGTACGGGACGTGGACCAGGTTCAGCCCGGTCATCATCTTGAAGAGTTCGCAGGCGATGTTCTGCGGCGTGCCCTGCCCGGCCGAACCGTAGTTGATCTTGCCCGGGTTGGCCTTGGCATACGCCATGAACTCGGGGAGTGTGTTGGCGGGCACCGACGGGTTCACCACCACGACATAGGCGAGCCGCGCCGAGTAGATGACCGGCGCGATGTCCTTCATGAAGTCGAAAGGCAAATGGCTGTAGAGCGCGGCATTGATCGCGTTTGGCGTCACGACCTGCAGCAGCGTGTAGCCATCGGGCGCCGCCTTGGCGACCGTGTCGGTTCCGATGTTGCCGCTGGCGCCGGGCTTGTTCTCGACGATGAATTGCTGGCCGAGACGATCGGTCAGCCATTCGCCCATCAGGCGCCCCTGGATGTCGGTCGCCCCACCGGCGGGAAAGCCGACGACGATGCGTGCCGGCCGCGACGGATAGGCTTGTGCCCGGGCAACGCCGGACTGGACCGGCAACGCAGCGGCACCCGCAGCCAGATGCACGAATGCACGGCGGGGAAATTTCATGATGCTCCCTCCCACAGTTTTTTCTTGCGTTATACGCTGGTACGCAACTCAACTGGACGCCTTGCAGGAACAGGCTACACCGGTCTTGTGAGGAGGCGGAAGGGCCAATGCCTCAAGCGCACCGTGGGAGGTGTCACATCCCAGAGTGTCACACCAAGTTGAGACAAATGTTGTGACACAGGCCAATCGCCCACCTGTGACATCGTCGGGAATCTGACCCTGTGGCCCCACCTCGGGCAGCCACAGATGACCGTCAAAACTTAGTCCTCGGGCGCGTTTTTCGCGCTTCGGTCCACCCCACTGCCGGACGGATCGTCGGCGGGGGCAGCCTTTGCTTATCTACTCACGGCTCAGTACCCGGTCAGGGCAAGGCCGCGGGACCTCCCCTGGTCCTCCAGGGAACTATACCCGGCGGGCGCGCCGGGCGGGGCATGGCCAAAGGTTCAAGCGCCGACCCGAGGGGCGGCGGTCTCAGCTAAACGTCAGAAGCTGGATATTGGGGCACGGTCGACCGGGAAATCCCGGACAGGCCTCGTGCATGGCATCAGAAATATAGCACAGAACCTGCTGAACCTGTCAAATTTCCTTCGAACTTTTTCAACTGCTGGCATTTTGCCTGCAGACGCCGACGCGGACGTCTATTCCTTGTGGCCGGCAGAGGCTATGGAAACGGCCGATCTGAGGAGGATGTCATGACAAGGATCCGGGTGGCAGGGTTCAGCGTGTCGCTCGATGGCTTCGCGGCCGGAACGGACCAGAGCCTGGACCACCCCTTGGGCAAGCGAGGGCCGGAACTGTTCCAATGGTTTTTCCCCACGCGCACGTTCCGCGGCATGCACGGCGACAGCGGGGGCGAAAGCGGCGGCGATACCGGCCCCGACGACAACTTCGCGCGGCGCGCAATGGCCGGCTTCGGTGCCTTCATCCTGGGACGGAACATGTTCAGTCCCCTTCGTGGCGCGTGGCCAGACGATCAATGGAAAGGCTGGTGGGGCAGCAACCCGCCCTATCACGCGCCGACCTTCGTGCTCACGCACCATCCGCGCGCGTCGATCGAGATGGAGGGCGGCACGACCTTGCACTTCGTCACCGATGGCATCGAGGCCGCCTTGCGGCGCGCCCGCGAAGCCGCGGGCCAGAAGGACATCAAGATCGGCGGTGGTGTCGACACCGTGAGGCAATATATCCGCGCCGGCCATGTCGACGAGATTCACCTGGCGGTCTCGCCCGTGGTGCTCGGTCAGGGCGAAGCGCTGTTCGCAGGCATCGATCTTCCCGCCCTTGGCTATCGCGTTGCCGAACGCGTGCAGACCGTACGTGCCACCCACGTCGTGCTGGCACGGTGAACGTGAGGCACCCCTCCTTTCAATATGTAAGTGTCCTCACCCTGGCACTGTCCCTCGCCACCACCAGTCCGGCCGCAGCCAACGACTCCTCCTCCGAACTTGCGGCCGGCGGGATCGTGCTGGTGAAGGCCGACGCCATCACCATGCAGCGCGAGGACCTGACGCTGTCGCCATCGGAGGTGAAAGTGCGCTACGAGATGCGCAACGACACCGGCCAGCCGGTGACCCTGCGCGTCGCCTTCCCGATGCCCGAGGTGCCGAGCGACGGGCCGGCCGGCATGACCACTTCGACCGGCGGCCACAACGTGGCGCTCCGGCCGCCGACCGATCCAAACTTCATGCGCTTCCGGGTCTCGGCGAACGGGCGCGAGATCAAGCCCGAGGTCGAGATCCGCGCGCTCCTGCCGGGTGGGCGCGACATCGCCGCGGCGCTGCGCGAGATCGGCGGCCTGCCGCTGCTGCTGCAGCCCGGCCTCTTCCCCTCACCCGAGGACAAGCCGCTGGACGTCGCGACACGCCAGAAGCTCGCGGCGCTGGGCGCGATCGAGAAGCTCGACGGCGGCGACGGCTTCCGCCTGCCCTGGGCCGTGCGCATCACCTTCCACTGGATGCAGACCTTCGCGCCGGGCGTGACCGTAGTCGAGCACAGCTACCGGCCGGTGCTCGGCAGCCGCTTCATCGTGATCGAGGGCAACGGCCGGATCGACGGATCGGGCGGCGAGAATCCGGTGCGCGCCTTCTGCATCGACGCCGCGACCGACCAGGCGATCCGCGCCGCCGACAAGCGGCTGAAGGACGCGAAGCGGCCGGCCGGCACGGAGGCCTCGCTCCTGATGGGCTATACGCTGGGCTACATCCTCCAGACGGCGCGCAACTGGCGCGGCCCCATCGGCACCTTTCATCTGACGCTGCAGGGCGGGCCGATCGTCACCGGCGACAAGACGGTGGGCGAGGTGCGCATCACGACGCTCTGCACGGACCTCCCGCTCCGCCGCACCGGCCCGCAGCACTTCGAGGCCACGGTGCGCGACTATGTGCCGAAGGAGGATCTGCGCGTTCTCTACATCTCCGAGTAGCGAACGCGCCGGGCCGGCATCAGCCTATTCGTACCGCTGCGGCCGAGGATTCTGCGCATCCCTCGCCCGAGTGACGGTCGCCTTGGCCGGCGGCCCCTTGAGAAGGCACAGCGGCAGCTCGCCGGCCTGGGTGCCGCGGCCCATGCCGGGCGGCCACCGGGTCAGCCCCCAGCAATCCGCTTCGCCCGAATCGAACCAACGAACCTCGCCGCTGCCCGCCATCTGCATGAACGCCATGATCGGCCCGTAAATCGTGCCGTGCGCGACCGCGTGCTGGGCGATCAAGTCGTTGCAATAGAGCGATGGGCTGCCGCCGACGGCGGTCCGGCAGGAATGCAGGCCGAGCCGGCCGCCATCGTCCACGATCCGATGCAGGCCCGCGAGAAAAACGATCTGCGCACAGGCCGACGCGCAGGAGGCGCCCGATCGCACGACGGTGGCGACCCTGTCGTCATCCATGAACGCGGCGATCGCGAAAGCTTCGCCGACAACACCGCCCATGCTGTCGAGAACCACCGTCTTGTGGCCGAACGAATCGCGGTCCACCGACTGCAGCGCGACGCGAAACCGCTCGGCATCGCCTTCCACGATCAGTCCACGGGCGACCACGATCCGCACACCGTCCTTGCCTGAAGGCGTCGCGAATTCCATCGCCGACGCCGGCCCGCCCGCCATCCCCAAACCCAGCAGGGCGCCGAGCAATCGGGAAGCCAGCCGGAGCTTCCAGGTCACGCTCATCGTCGAACGCACCACGGCGAACGGCAGGTATTGCCGCCACCGGCGAAAAGAACACGATGGGCCATGGCCGATCCCCTTGTATCCAAATTGGAACCGCCATTACATCCGGCGAGACAGCTGCATACGGCACGGCCGACAGCTCGAATGTTTGGCGAACAGACGAACAATGAACTCGACCGACGGGGGTTCCGAGGATTGCCTGTTTTCCGGCAAGGATCACGGGATCGTGCGCGACACAGTCGCGATTCACGACCATTTCGTCGCTACCGGCCACCAGAAGCGCAGGCCACTGCAAATTGTGTCTGGCAGGAGCCCTTCATTCTCTTCCGGAGCGCTTCGGAATCTCGCGGTCTGGAAGAGCATCACCCGAACGTTGACGCATCCGGCCGGAGTTGCCGCCACGACAGCCGCCGCACGGCGTCGCGGCCGACCACAAGCGCGTCGTAGTCGTCGGGGAAGAGTTGGGCGATGGCGGGATCGAGCGCGTTGAGGCCACCGGCGTAGGTGCCGAACGCCGGCAAAATGAGACGATGGCCATCGGTCAGGAAGCACCGGCGGCGAAAGCCACGCCCGCGCACCGTCAGGGCGGCGACGGGATGGAAGTGGCCGGAGATCTCGCCGCGCACTGGGCCGAAGTGCGCCTCGTGTCGGAACACCAGCGGGCCGTCGGCGATTTCCTCCGCGACCTCGCCCCAACCCGCCGGCGGTGGCGCGGGATCGTGGTTGCCGGCGATCCAGACGAAGCGCGTGCGCCGGGTCAGGCGCTCGATCTCGCCGCGCTCGTCGTCGGGCAGGCGCGCCACGGCCTCGCGGTCGTGGAAGGAATCGCCCAGGCACACCACCGTCTCGGGCTGCAAGGCGTCGATCAGGTGGGCGAGCGCAGCTAGTGTCTGGCGCGTGTCGTAGCGCGGCAGCAGCTTGCGTGCGGCGACGGCGTAGGACGAGCCCTTCTCCAGATGCAGGTCGGCAACGGCCAGCAGGCGGCGCGACGGCCAGTAGAGCGCGCCCTGTGGCAGCGCTTCCATCCGCTCGCCGCCACACTCGAAGTCGAAGGGAGTCACGGGTGACTCACCCAGAGCTTCGACCAAAATCCCGCCACTGTTTGCCGCCAAGTCATGGCGCGCACGATTGACCGCCCCTGGCCTCGTGCGCAAGGTGCCGCCATGCGTCCGTTTGTGAGTTTCGTCTCCACGCTTGCACTGCTGTCACCCGCTCTCCTGTGGTCCGGCGAGGCCGCGGCCGAGATCATGCCGCATCGCGCCGAATATGTGCTGCGCCTGGGCCCGGCCGCCAATGCGCCGCGTATTGGCACGGCCGTGCATGATCTCACCCAGGATTGCGCCGGCTGGCACCTCAAGCGCGACATCAGGACCGAGATCGCGCTCACCGCCTCGTGGAAGATGAGCCTGGCCTCCAAGCTCGACAGCAAGGAGACGCGCAACGCCTTTCGCTACGGCATCGTGCAGACCCAGAACGGCAACCCGCGCGAGATCAAGGGCCGGGTCCAGCGCCAGGCGGGCGAGCTGCGCGCCGAAGTGGTCGCGGCCGGCAACCCGCCCAACCAGTTCGCGCTGCCGCCGCCCACGTTGCTGCCGACGGCGGCCATTGCCCACCTGGTCGACCGGCTGAACGCCGGCGCCGCGTCGTTCCCCGCCATGATGTTCGACGCCGAGGTGATCGGCGATGCCTTCCTGATCGAGGTCACGGAGCAGGACAAGGCGGCGGTGCGCAGCGCCCGCCCTGCCGACAGACCGGTGGCCTTGCCCAAGGGCAAATCCTGGCCGGTGTTCATGAACTTTACCCGCGGCCGGCAGCAGGACCAGAAGCCGCTGTTTTCGGTCAGTGCCCTGGTGTTCGACAACGGCGTGCTCGACCGGCTGACGGTCGACACCGGCCTGCTGTCGGTCACCGCCGACCTCGCGAGCCTGGAAATGCACAAAGTGCCGGTGTGTCCTAGGTCTTAAGCTCAAACGGACCGCGGGCCTCCAGGCCCGCATCATGAGGATGAGCGGGCCTGGAGGCCCGCGGTCCCATGAAATCGACCCAGTGATCCACCCCGTCCTCCCCACCGTATGCCGACCATGTCGGCATCGATCGTCTGGTTTCGCAACGACCTCCGCCTGGCGGACAATCCCGCGCTCATCGCCGCGCTCGGCTCCGGCCGGCCCGTGGTGCCGGTCTATGTACTGGACGCGGAAACCGAGGGCGTGCGGGCTCCGGGGGCGGCCTCGCGCTGGTGGCTGCACCACAGCCTCGCGTCGCTCGACGCCTCGCTGCGCGCGCTGGGCTCGCGGCTGGTCCTGCGGCGCGGCCCTGCCGAGGCCGCGATCACCGAGCTGGCGGCGGCGTGCGACGCCCGGTCGGTCTACTGGAACCGCGTCTACGACCAGGGTACGCGCGAGCGCGACGCGCGGCTGAAACAATCCTTCACCGCCCGCGGCGTGATCGCCGAGAGCCACAAGGCCAACCTGCTGGTCGAGCCGTGGGAAGTGGCGACCCAGGCCGGCCAGCCGTTCAAGGTCTTCACCTCGTTCTGGCGCGCCTGCCGCGCCCTCAAGTCGCCCACGGCGCCCCTGCCGGCACCCAAATTGCTGCCAGCGCCGCGCGCCTGGCCCGACAGCGACAAGCTCTCGGACTGGCGACTGCTGCCGACCGCGCCGGATTGGGCCGGCGGCATGCGCGCGAGCTGGACGCCGGGCGAAGCGGCGGCGGCGCGGCGGCTCACGGATTTCCTCGACGATGCGCTGGCCCGCTACCGCCAGGCGCGCGACCTGCCCGCAGTCGAGGGCACCTCGCGCCTGTCGCCGCATCTTGCCTTCGGCGAGATCAGCCCGCGCCAGATCTGGCGGGCGGCCACCGGCCTCGGCCATTCCGCCGCGGTCGAGAAATTCCTGGCCGAGCTGGGCTGGCGCGAATTCGCCTACAATCTCCTGTTCCATTTCGGCGACCTGGCGCAGCGCAACTTCCGGCCCGAGTTCGACGTCTTTCCGTGGCAGGAAGCCGGCGACGCGCTGGAAGCCTGGCGGCGCGGCCGCACCGGCTATCCGATCGTCGATGCCGGCATGCGCGAATTGTGGACGACCGGCTGGATGCACAATCGCGTGCGCATGATCACGGCGTCGTTCCTCACCAAGGATCTGTTGATCGACTGGCGCGCGGGCGAGCGCTGGTTCTGGGACACGCTGGTCGACGCCGATCCGGCCAATAACGCCACCGGCTGGCAATGGGTGGCGGGCTCCGGCGCCGATGCCGCCCCCTATTTCCGCATCTTCAATCCCGTGCTGCAGGGCGAGAAGTTCGATCCCAGCGGCGACTATGTGCGCCGCTGGATCCCCGAGCTCGCGAGCCTGCCGGCCGACACCATCCACCGGCCGTGGACCGCCAAGCAGCCGCTGCCGCCGGAGATCTATCCCGCCCGCCTCGTCGACCACGCCGCCGCCCGCGAGCGCGCGCTCGAGGCTTTCCGCACGCTCAGGCGAAGCGCTTAGCTCATATTCATATGGACCGCGGGCCTCCGGCCTGCGTCATGATCATGAGCGGGCCGGAGGCCCGCGGTCCGGAAGAGCATGAACCATAAATCCACTCGGGCTCACCCGACGTATCACTGAGGAACGTCAGGGAGTTGTCGCGCATGAAGATCGCCGTCGTTGGTGCCGGTGTTGCCGGGCTGGGTGCTGCCTGGCTGCTGAGCCGCAAGCACGAGGTTGTGATCTACGAGCGCGAGGATCGGTTCGGCGGGCATTCCTGCACGGTCGACGCGCCAGTCCCCGGCGGCACGCGCGCGGTCGACGTCGGCTTCATCGTGTTCAACGAGCGCAACTATCCCAACCTGGTCGCCCTGCTCGACCATCTGGGCGTGCCGACCGAGAACTCCGACATGTCGTTCGCCGTCAGCCTCGACGAGGGACGGTTCGAATACGGCAGCTCGTTCACGGGCTACTTCGGCCAGCGGCGCAACGTCGTGCGGCCATCTTTCCTGCGCATGACCCACGACATCCTGCGCTTCAACCGCCTCGCACCACGGCTGCTCGAGGAGTGCGAGAACCTCGACTTCACCATCGGCAATTTCATCGACGACGCGGGCTTCAGCCGAGCTTTCCGCGACCGCTACCTGGTGCCGATGGCGTCGTGCATCTGGTCGACGCCGATGGGCCGCATGCTCGACTATCCGGCGCAGAGCTTCGTACGCTTTTTCAACAACCACGGGCTTCTCACCATCGGCCCCCAGCTGCAGTGGCGCACGGTGAGTGGCGGCAGCCGATCCTATGTCGAGCGCATCGCCACGCCGCTGCGCGCGCGGGCGCGGCTGGCGACACCGGCACGCGCGATCCGCCGTGGGCCGCCCGGCGCCGGGTTGGGTGTAGAAGTGCGCGACGCTTCGGGCCACTGGGACCGCTTCGACAAGATCGTACTGGCCTGCCATGCCGACCAGGCGCTGGCGCTGCTGGAGGATGCCGACGCACCCGAACGCGACTTGCTCGGCTGCTTCGCCTACTCCTCGAACGAGGTCTGGCTGCACGGCGATTTGTCCCTGATGCCGAAGCGGCGCAGTGTCTGGTCGAGTTGGAACTACGTGGCTGACCGCAGCTCCGACGATATGAGGGCTGGGGAGCAGGCCGTGAGCGTGACCTACTGGATGAACCGGCTGCAAAACCTGCCGGACGAGACACCGCTGTTCGTCTCGGTCAATCCCGGCCGCACGCCGCTGCCGTCCGCGGCCTACGCGCGCTTCGCCTTCGACCATCCGATGTACGACGCCGCCGCGATCCGGGCGCAGCGCGGCCTGCATGCGATCCAGGGCGTGCGCGACACCTATTTCTGCGGCAGCTACTGCGGCTACGGCTTCCACGAGGATGCGCTGTCGGCCGGCCTCGACGTCGCCGAACAGTTGGATGTTCGTCGCCCCTGGCCGCGACCCGACGAGCACCGCCGCATCGGCGACCCGCCGCGCGTCGTCGCCGACCGGCCGATGATCGAGCCGATCCCCCTGCCGGTCGCGGCGCGGACGTGATTGCTCTCGCCCCCCTCCGCCCCCTTGCGGGGGCACCTCCCCCGATGACGGGGGAGGAGTTTGTTTCTCCTCCCCCGCTTGCGGGGGAGGTGGCCGAAGGCCGGAGGGGGGCGGCCTCAGCCGCACACACCCTCATCGCCGCCACCGTCGTGCACCGTCGGCTACGACCGCGTGAACACGCCTTTCGTTACCGCGTCGCCTATCTCTGTCTCGATCTCGGTGCGCTTGATGCGGCATCAGGGCGCTGGCTGAAACTCGACGGACCCGGCCTCGTCTCCTTCCGGCGCGCCGATCACGGCGGGCGCGACGGCGGCGACCTCCAGTCATGGCTGCGGGAAATCCTCGTGGAGCACGGCGTCGGCGCGGTCTGTGACGGCGAGGTTACGCTGATGACCATGCCGCGCATGCTGGGCTACGTGTTCAATCCGGTGAGTTTCTGGTTCTGCCGCGACCGGGCGGGTGCGCTGCGGGCGGTGCTGTGCGCGGTCAACAACACCTTCGGCGAAAGCCATTGTTACCTCGTCCATCACGACGATCAGCGCCCCATCGAACCAGAGGCCTGGCTGGGCGGCCGCAAGGTCTTCCACGTCTCGCCGTTCCTGCCGGTCGAGGGAGATTACCGGTTCCGGTTCCGGCTGGACGGAAAAATCGCCCATGTCGACGTCAACTATCACGACGCCCAGGGGTTGATGCTGGCGACGTCGGTCGGCGGCCGGCGCGAGCCGCTGACGGACGGTGCCGTGCTGCGCCGCTTCCTGGGGAACCCGACCATGACCCTGGGCGTCGTGCTGAGAATCCACTGGCAGGCCTTGCAACTCTGGCGAAAGCGGGCGAGATTTTATCGCAAGCCCGTCCCGCCTTCGCAGCTCGTGAGCCGCTGACCTCATGTCATTCGCCGCCCGCTTCGTCCTCAAGTCTCTCGCCCGCCTCTCCGTTGGCCGGCTGACCGTACGGCTTCCGGACGGCACGACGTGCTACTTTGGCCCCGAGGGTGCGGAACGCCAGGCTGTGATCGAGATCAAGGACTGGCGCTTCTTCCGCCGCGTACTGCTCGACGGCGACATCGGCTTCGCCGAGTCCTACATGGATGGTCTCTGTGACTCGCCCGACCTGCCGGAGCTCCTGTCGCTGCTCACCGACAACGAAAGGTCCCTGGGGCGCGTCACGCGCACCAACGCCTTTCACAACCTCCTGCTGAAGCTGCTGCACCGGCGGCACGACAATTCGCGCGCAGGTTCCAAGCGCAACATCCATGCCCATTACGATCTCGGCAACGAGTTCTACGGCCTGTGGCTCGATCCGACGATGACCTATTCGTCCGCGCTCTACGAGGGCGCGGAAGGCCAGGCGCTCGAGGCGGCGCAGACCGCCAAGTACGAGCGCATCCTGAACCAGCTCGGCGCCCGGCAGGGCGACAGCATCCTCGAGATCGGCTGCGGCTGGGGCGGCTTCGCGGAAACGGCGGCGCGGCGCGGCATGCGGGTGACCGGCGTCACCATCTCGCGCGAGCAGCTCGAATACGCCCAGGCCCGCCTGCAGCGCGCCGGCCTCGCCGACCGCGTCGATCTGCAGTTCCGCGACTACCGGGACATCCAGGGCAAATACGACCATATCGTCTCGATCGAGATGATCGAGGCCGTGGGCGAGCGCTACTGGCCGGATTACTTTGCCGCCCTGAAACGCCATTCGGTCCCAGGGGGCTCGGCGATCGTCCAGGCGATCGTGATCGCCGACGACCTGTTCGAGGGCTATCGCCGTCATCCAGACTTCATACAGACCTATGTCTTTCCCGGCGGCATGCTGCTGTCGCCGTCCAGTCTGCGCGAGCAATGCAGACGGGCCGGGCTCAAGGTCGCCGAGGCCTATAGTTTCGGACTGGACTATGCGCGCACCCTGGAGACCTGGCTCGGCCGTTTCGACCGGGTCGCCGACCAGGTGTCCAAGCTCGGATTCGACGAGCGTTTTCGCCGGATGTGGCGTTATTACCTCGCCTATTGTGCCGCAGGCTTCAAGACGCGCCGGACGGACGTATTGCAGGCACACTTCAAGCATATATAACTGTCGGCAACGATGGGGCGCGCCAAGCTGCCCCGAAGACAGGAAGGCTTACGGGTGGACGCAGGATCGACCGGGCACGGCACCGCCGCGCCGGTAAAAGTGAAGTTCGACCGTCTGGTCGCCTACTCGACCCTGCAACTGCCGCTCGCCATGGCGGCGCTGCCGGTCGTGCTGAACGTCAGCCACTTCTACGGCGAAGTGCTGAAACTCTCGTTCGGCATCATGGGCGCGATCTTCATCTTTGCCCGCATCGTCGATGCCATCCAGGATCCGATCATCGGCGTGATCAGCGACCGCTTCACACGTCGCGGCAAGCGCGGCCGGCTCACCTTCGTCGCTTTGATGACCCCGCTCCTCGGCGCCGGCTTCTACATGCTCTTCGATCCGCCTGACTCGATCATCGGCGACCACAATCTGATGGCGTTCTGGCTGCTGGCCGCCCTGCTGCTGGTCCATCTCGGCTATTCCGGCGTGTCGATCAGCTACCATGCCCACGGCGCCGAACTGTCGGACGACTACAACGAGCGGACCAAGGTGACGGTCGGCCGCGAGGTGTTCGGCTTGCTCGGCATGACGCTGGCCGTCGTGCTGCCGACCTATCTCACCGCCAAGCTGGGCGAGAGCCAGGGCTACGCGATGCTGGGGCTGCTCTTCCTGCCCATCCTGATCGTGCTGTCGGCGCCCACGATGATATGGGCCGGGCCGTCCGTTCATCCGCCGGTCACCCATGCCAATCGCAACATCTTCGTCACCTTCTTCCAGCCGCTGAAGAACCGGCTGTTCCGCCGCCTCCTGCTGGTCTTCGTCGTCAATGGCGCGGCGCTGGGCGTCGCCGTGACGGTGATGCTGTTCTACGTCGAGCATGTGCTGAAGGGCGGCAAGCTGCAGGCCGGCATCATCCTGCTCACCTATTTCATTTCCGGCGCCGCCAGCGTGCCGCTGTGGCTGCTGCTGTCGCGCCGCCTCAGCAAGGCCGCCGCCTGGTTCATCGGCATGGTGCTCACTGCCGTCGCCATGAGTCTCGCGATCTTCATCGGACCCGGCGACTTCTACTGGTTCCTGATCATCTCCGTGATCACCGGGATGGGCATCGGCGCCGACTATGGCTTGCCGCCGTCGATCCTGGCCGACGTGATCAACGCCCAGGAGGGCGGCGATTCCAAGGGCAAGACCGGCACCTACTTCGGCCTGTGGGCGCTCTCGACCAAGCTCGCGACCGCGCTCGGCGCGGCGGGCTCGCTGCCGGTGGCGGCCTGGCTGGGCTTCAATCCGGCCAAGGGCAGCTACGACACCACGGCGCTGATGATCGTCTACATCGTGCTGCCGGTGACGATCAAAATCTGCGCCGCGCTGCTGCTGTGGTTCATCCGCATCGAGGCCGAACGCGGCTCGGTGCGGCAGGAGCTGACCGGCCGCGCGTAATCGCTACGCCGCGAGAAAGTCCAGTCGCTGTGGCTGGCGCAGGCCGAAGTCGCGCTGCAGGCCCCAGCAGCCTTGCGCCACCGACGCGAAGACGCTGCGGAAATCGACGGTGTGCTTGAGGTCGCCGTCCTGCAGATCGGCGAGCGACGGGTAGACACCGTAGAGGCCGCCCTTCACGCCGCCACCCAGGATGAACTGCGGCGCCGCCGAGCCGTGATCGGTGCCGCCGCTGGCGTTGGGCCGCACGCGCCGGCCGAATTCCGAATAGGTCATCACCAGCACGTCGTCCCACCGGCCGGCGGCCATGAGGTTCTTGCGCAGAAGCGCGAGATTTGCCGCCAGCACGCCCAGCAGCCGCTCGTGCGGCGGCGTCTGATTGGCGTGGGTATCGAAGCCGCCCATCGCCACCTTGATGGCGAGCACCGGCACGCGTGCCGCGACAAGGCGCGTCGCGAGATCGAGCTGGCGGCCGAGACCGGTTTCCTGGCCGTAGGCGAAGGCCGGCTGCGGCGTCTCGTGCAGTCTGTCGCGCAAACCCACCGCGGCGGCATTGACCTCGTGGCGCACGGCCAGGAGATGACGCAGCGCCGGATTACCGTCGTCGGTCCTGTCGGGCATGGTCTTCATCGCCTGCGCCTGGCGCAGGAAGTTCTCGGCGTCCTGCATCACGATCGTGCGCAGTGACGGGCCGGTCAGCGGCACCGAGTTGGTGTCGACCACGATGCCGTCGACGCCGGCACCTTTGGGAACCACCACACCCTGGAAAGCCTGGGCAATCCAACCTTCGCTCAGCGTCTGGCTCGACGCCGACGCGGTGTCCCAGATCTCGATGGAACGGAAGTGCGAGCGGTTCTGGTAGGGATAGCCGACGCCTTGGAGGATCGCGAGATCTCCGGCTTTCCACGAGTCCATCAGCGGCTCGAGCTTGTCGTGCAGCCCGACGCGCTCGTCGAGCTGCAGCGTGCGCTCGCGCGGCAGCGCGATATCTCCGCGCAGTTCGCGATACTTCGGATCGGCGTACGGGATGACGGTGTTCAGCCCGTCATTGCCGCCCCTGAGTTCGACCAGGATGAGGATGCGTGATGCCATGATCGCCTCCTCACTTCAGCTGGTAGGCGGGATCGAGAAGTGCTGCGGCAACCACCGCGCCCGGCACGCCGCGGGTCTCGACCGCATCGATCGGGGCACGCGGCAGCAGCGTCAGCATGAGCGTCGTGGCGTCGACACCGATCAGGGTCGGACCGAGCCGGGCCTCGGAGCCGGAATTGCGCAGGCTGCGGCCTTCGACCGGCCGGGGCTCCATCATCTGCTGGGTATCTTCCATGGCGGGCTGCCCCTGGCGGCGGTCCATGCGGCGCCCGCCCATGCCCTCCATCTGCGACACGGTCGTCGCTTCGACGATACGGCGCAGGATCTGCTGGCGCTGCAGCAGCGTGTAGGCGGTGATCCAGCTCTCGCCGCCGGCCCAGCCCTTGACGTTGGGCGGATTGAACAGGCTCTGGCCGAGGCCCCCCATCATGCGGGCAAGCTGGGTCTTTTCCGGCACCGGCAGCCCCAGCACGCGCACGGTGCCGACGATCAGGTCGACCGGCGACTTGATCAGCGCGGCACGGTTGGCGGGATCGCGAAACGACGGCGACAGGAACAACGCCCGCATCAGCGGCTTGATCTCGTAGCCGCTCGCGCGGAACACCGCGGCCAGCCGGCCGATCTCGACGCGATCGGGCTTCAGCGACACGAACTCACGCCACAGCTTCTCGACGATCGTCTCGGCCGTGCGCGGATGATTGAGCAGGATGGCGATGATTTCGTCGCCGCCGAAGCGGCCCGTCTGGCCGAGAAAGGTCTTCTCGCCGCCGTCGTGGGCCTGCTCGCGGAAGACGAACTGCCCGGTCGCCCGGTCGATCGACCCGCCGGTGAAGGCGCGCGCCGCGGCCTTGATGTCGCCTTCGGTATAATGCCCCTCGCCGAGCGTAAACAGCTCCAGCAGCTCGCGGGCAAAGTTCTCGTTGGGCTGGCGCGCCACGTTGCGCACGCCGTCGAGGTAGAGAAGCATCGCCGGATCGCGCGGCACCGCTTTCAGCAAGGCTGCGAAGTTGCCGAGCGCGCTCTGCCGGAACATCTCGTTCTGCTGGTACAGTGAGCCGGGATAGTAGGTCTTCGTCAGCGATGACGTGAAGTGGTTGTGCCAGAACAGCACCATGTGCTCGACCAGCGGCTGGTCGGTCGCGACCATCTCCTCGATCCACCAGTTGCGCAGCTGGCGGCTCTGTTCCTGCAAGGGCGGCTGGACCTGCACGGCCTTGCCGTCGCCGGTCGTCTTGGCCATCGCCTGCTGCTTCTGGCGGAGCGCTCCCAGCCCGTCATTGACCCACGCCGGCGCGACCGTCGCCGCCTTCGGCTGGAAGGCCGCCAACAGCTTGTCGACGGCGCCAGCGTAATCGAGCGCCTCGAGGGCACGGATCTCGGCAGGTGTCGGCCCGAAGCCCGCCCGCGAGAGGAGATGCCGCGCCTCGTCGAAGCCCATCGACGAGGTCGCCCGTGCCGTGCGCGACAGGCCGCCGCTGACCGCGAGAGCCGCTGCACCGGTAACGAAGACGCGCCTGTCGAGATGCACCATTCGAGGTCACTCCTCTACTGCGGCGGTCGGCTCTGTCCGGGTACTGCCGGCCCTGCCGGAGCACGCGGCGGCGGCGGCGCGCCGGCGAAGCGCTCGGCCAGCAGCACGTGTAGCCGCTCGCGCTGGTCGGGGCGCAGCAGCGGCTCTAGTTCCGCCACCGCATGCAGGCTTTCCTTCCACTGGTCCGCCCGCAGGCGGGTGATCTGATCGATCAGCCCGTCGATCCGCATCATGTCCATCTGCGGACGCGCCAGTTCCGCCGCCGTCTGATCGCGCACTTTCTGGATTTCGCGGAAGCGCTCCCGCCGCGACGCGACATAGCGGTCCAACTGGCCGCGTATGGTCGCGCGCTGGGCGTCATCGACGCCGAGATCGATCATCAGCATCTCGACAGGGCTCGGTCGGGTGCCCGGCGGCGGCGGCGGCGGCATGTGCCGCTCGAAGGCCGGCGGCGAGATCCAGCTGCTGTAGACGAACCCCACCAGCACGAACGTGTTCAGCAGGAGGGACAGAGCGAGCACTGCCTGCATCAGGCGCGAGCCCATGTCAGATCCCGTCACTGACGACGAAGAGGTCGCTCAGCTCACTCGATGTGGTGGCGGTGGAACGCGCCGTGCTTTGAGCGTCCGAACCATATCTCTGCTGGGCAAACGAATCGCCCAGGCCGCCGCCCATCACGAAGCCAGCGCCGGCTACCACGATCACCATGGCGATCATCGCCGCGCGCTGCAGGGCGAAGAGCGGCCCGGACGGGAACAGGCGGCCCAACCATCCACCAGCGCGTCCGGTTTCGCGCTCTGCGTCGAAACCGATCAGCGCCTGGGCCCGCACGGCCAGCCGGGCCGGTGGCACCGGCAGCGGCTTGCCCAATATATCCGTGAGGTCGAGGGCGGCGCGCCGCAGCTCGGGGTCGGCGGCAACCGCCGCCTCGATCCGCGCGGTGGCGGCCTCGGAAAGGCGGCCTTCCAGCCAGGCGGCGAAATCGAGATCCGAGACTGCCGCGGGGGCGACAGCCCGCTCCGCAGCAAGGCTCCGCCACAACTCCTTGTCCGTCCGGGATTTGCGTTCAGTGCCCATTGCACCCTCTCCTGCCCTAATTACGTCAGAAAGACCCGTTCCATCCCCAGTTTCAGGTTCCGATTTCAGGGCGGTTCGTCGCCGAAATGAGCCCGGAGACGCAGCAGGGCCTTGTGGTGGGTGCTGCGGACCGTCTGGGCGTCGATTTTCAGCAAGACTGCGACCTCGGCTACGTCGCGCTCCTCGTCGTACAGGCACTTCAGGATCAAGGTTTGACGTTCGGTCAGAAGCCCTTGGGGAATCTTGAGTTTTTCAACATGCTTGTCCTCGACCCCCAGGACCGCTTCGGGCACATCGTCGAGCGGTTCGGTGGCCTGGCGGCGGCGGCGTAAATGATCCACAGCGGCCGACCGCGCGACCACGGCCAGCCAGGTGGAAAGGCTCGCCCGCGCCGGATCGTAGGTCCTGAGCAGTCGGAAATCGCTCGCGCAGAGGCGGACAAAGACGTCCTGGGCCGCGTCCATGACGTCGTCCTCGCCCAAACGATAGGACGCCATGGTGCGCCGCACGACGGCATTGATGAGGGGCGCGGCCGCGCCGACAAAGGTATCCCAGGCGCGCTTGTTGCCCGTCACGAGCGTCTGCAGGTCGGTCTGGTTCAATTCCGTCACGGCCTGCGATCTTTCCTGGCCAGTCCTTTTCGGCCCGTCCGCCCTGCAGTCTAACGGGGTTTGTGGCGAAATCAGGCCCCGCTACAGTCACCTCTCAAATTTGAGGAGTTTCGATGAGCGAGTCGCTGACACGGCAACTTAAGATCACCAAACAGGCCGTGCGCGGCAAGGGCGTCGTCGTTGCCCAGAATTGCAGAGCCGCTGAGGTCGGCGCCGCCATCCTGCGCCAGGGCGGCAACGCCATCGATGCCGCCGTCGCCACCGGCATGGCGATCGGCGCGCTGGAGCCGTGGATGAGCGGCATCGGCGGCGTGGGCTTCATGACGATCTGGAGCGCCAAGGAAGGCCGCGCCTGGACGGTCGACTATGGTCCCATCTCGGCCAGGAAGCTCGACCCCGCCACCTACAAAATCGTGGGCCCCGGCCCCGCCAATCCCTTCGCCTGGCCCGACATCCTCGAGCAGAGGAACGAGGTCGGCTACCATTCGATCGCCGTGCCCGGCATGGTCGCGGGATTGGGCAAGGCGCTGGAGCGCTTCGGCACGATGAAGTGGAAAGACGTGCTGGCGCCCGGCGTGGCGCTCGCCGAACGCGGCATGGAACTCGACTGGTACATGCAGGTGATGATCGCCAACGGCGCGAAGCACCTCACCAAGTATCCCGCCTCCAAAGCCGCTTATCTGTGCGATGACGGCCGCGTGCCTGCCAACGACTGGCAGGGCACGGTGCGCCACCTGAAGCTCGGCAATCTCGGCGAGACCATGCGGCGGCTGGCCGAGGGCGGGCCGCGCGAATACTACGAAGGCGCGCTGGCCCGCGATATCGCGGCCGATCTGCAGGCCGGCGGTTCGGCGATCTCCCTGGACGATCTCAAGAACTACGAAGCGCGTATCGTCGAGCCGCTGTCGTTCGAGCATCATGGCGTCACCATCAACGTTGCGGGCGGCCTCACCGCTGGCCCGACCCTGCGCCGGACCATCGAACTCGCGGGTGCCGCGACCAAGGGCACGGGCGCGCCCGATGCGGCGTTCTTCGCCGCCATCGCCGAGGGCATGCACACCGCCTACGACGAACGCCTGAAGACCTTGGGTGACAAGCCCACCGACACCTGCACTACGCATTTTTGTGCGGCCGACTCCGAAGGCAACATGGTGGCGCTGACTCAGACGCTGATGAGCCTGTTCGGTTCCAACGTAATGCTGCCCAGGACCGGCATCACCATGAACAACGGCATGCTGTGGTTCGATCCCGAACCCGACCGCCCTAACTCGATCGCGCCGGCCAAGCGGCCGCTCTGCAACATCTGTCCCGTCGTCGTGGTCAAGGACGGCAAGCCGTGGTTCTGCATCGGCGCCTCGGGCGGCCGGCGCATCGTGCCGGCGGTGGCGCAGCTCGCGCTGATGCAGATCGACCGTGGCCTCGACGTCGAAGCGGCCTTCCATCAGCCGCGCATCGACGTCTCCGGCGTCGGCCCCATCAGGGTCAACCGCGACCTGCCCGACGCGGTGAAGAAGGCGATCGCGGCCCGCCTGCCGATCGTCGAGGTCGGCAACCAGATCTCGCCGCTGGGCTTCGCCAACCCGTCGTGCATCGTACGCGATCCCGTGACCGGCGAGCTCACCGGCATGAACGAGATCATGTCGCCGTGGGCAGGCGGCGCGGCCCAATAGGGCGCGCCGAAGAGGACGCCGGTCTGTCACTTTTGGACTGTCCAGAATTCTGTCCAGAAATCCCGGGTTTCTGTCCGGAAAAGCTGCGCCAATGCAGGCGCAGCAACGACATCAGGAGCTTGTCGTTGTAGGTGCGGATCGCCCCGACAGGCCGCCCGCGATGGAGCACCGGACGCTCGGTGCCGACGACGGCGCGCCGGTGCGCCTCGGTGTAGGCCTCGTCGAGCGCACCGTCCAAAGCCACCTTCCAGCGGAAGGCAAAGTCCTCGTCGGACCGGCGCAGGCGGTAGAGCGTGTTGCGGCTCACGCCGATCGCCCGCGCGGCATCGCTCACCGAGCCGGTGCGGGCGAGATGGCGCAGGAAGAGGCCGAGTTTCCGCGGCGTCGGCGCGTCGCGGCGACGGCGCCGTTTGATCGAACGGGGCATGGGAACTCCTGGATTTGGGCATGAAAAAGCCCGCCGCGCCCCCTCTTCGTCAGGGGCCGGGCGGGCTCTCAGTGGCGGGAACGCAGCCCTGCCAACATAGCTTTTTTCTTATCATTTTCCTGCTGAACCTGCAACTTTACTTTCCCGGCCGGACGGCGGCTCGCAGATGAACACCGCGCTGCTCGACGAGAATCGTGCGTGGGCGGCCCGAAACAGGATCATGCGCTCGAAACGGGCCGTCTTGTCGAATTTCGCGCAATAGCCTTCGGCCAGTGGACGCGCATCAGCTTCGCCGCTGGCATGTGTAATCGTGACGACATTCCCGTCGGAAACCACGCGACCGATATCCGACGGGCCGTAAGAATGCGTGTCAGGCGCACAACTCGCCTGAGCAAGTGCGATCACCACCGGGATGATGAGCAGCCATCCCTCACGTCCGGGGCGGCAGGTCGAACTTGGCATTCCTGAGCGCCTTCTCGAGTGCCGGAATGGTCGATGCCGTCTCTCCCGGCTTGCACCTGCCGACCGCGGCCTGGGCGTCGAGGCTCTGCGGCTGCGGGCCCCGCTTCGAACTCATGTTCAGGTACTGCTCGTACTTGTCGGAAAGGTCGGAGCAGTACTTGGCATCGCTCGACTGCGCTGAGGCCGCAAAGGGAAGCGAAAGCGCGAGCGCCGGAACCAGCCACTTCAGGGAAGCCTTCATCTCATTCTCCATCGCTCATCATTGAGCGCGCCGACAGTCAGCCCCCAAAGTTGGGCAGTAACTTGTTGGCCAGGTTACAGGAGACTGACACGCCGCCATTGCACGCCTAAGTGCACAGCGCGTGATGTTGTGCAGGCGCTATGAACCGCACCTGCGAGTACAACCGAATGTGAACGACTGCGAGCGTCGAAAAGTTCTCCCGGCTTTCTTCGACGGGCGATTGCAATATAGTTGTTCGACAGGAGGCACCATCGCCGATGCGTGTGTTGCTGGTCGAGGACAACGAGCAACTTGTCTCACTCCTGGCAAAGGCACTCGCCCAGGCGGGGCTCGATGTCGATTCGGTCCGTTCCGTCGAAGATGCCGATGTCTCCGTGAAAACGATGCGCTACGCCGCGATCGTCCTCGATCTCGGTCTTCCCGACATGGATGGCATGGTTCTGCTCGATCGGATGCATCGGCGCCGCGATCAGACGCCGGTCCTGATCCTTTCCGCGCGTGACGCCTTGGGCGATCGGCTCAACGGATTGAGCAAGGGGGCCAGCGACTATCTCGTCAAGCCGTTTGCCACGGATGAGTTCGTGGCACGCGTCCAGGCGCTGTTGCGCCGGACGCCCGGCGCCGACGGCCACAGGCTCACCCTGGGCAACGTCGCCTTCGAGCCCGACAGTCGGCAACTCCATGTCGGCGACAAGTTGCTGGACGTACCGGCGCGCGAAGCAGAGGTCCTGGAGATCCTGCTCAAACGCCCTGGTCTCGTCGTCTCCTCTGAAGTGCTTCAGGGCCAGATTTTCGGTGTGCGCCACGGCAAATCTTCCAACGCCGTGGAGGTCTACATCCATCGACTGCGCCATATGCTGGAAGATGCCGGCGCCAACGTGCACATCCACACGATACGGGGCGCCGGCTACCTGATGGCCGTCGAGAAGGACGGCGCGAAGGCTGACGTGTAAGGCGATCACGACTTCGCCCGGTCGGCCGAAGTAGAGGCGCATTTGTTCTGCGCCCCCAATGGCAACGGCAAGTGTCGCACAGCAGTGTTCAATCAGCCTACAAGGGTCGACTTGTTGCAAATCATGCCCTTACGATTGGGTTCGGCAGGCGGGACATCCTACGCCGGATGTCGCACCTTACGCCTCGCCGCGAGTGGCATGATTGCTCCAAGGGAAACGTCGGATGACTGATGGAATATTTTCTGGCCTGAAAGTTATCGATTGCGCGAGCTGGATCGCCGGTCCGGCGGCGGCAACCATCCTCTCGGACTTCGGCGCCGAGGTGATCAAGATCGAGCCGCCGGGCGCCGGCGATCCCTGGCGAGCGTCGACGCCGGTGCCGGGCAAGACCACGGACTACTGGTGGCAGTTGACGGCCCGCAACAAGCGCAGCCTCGCCATCGACCTCAAGCACGCTGAGGGCCTTGCCGTTCTTCAACGCCTGATCGCCTCGACCGACGTCTTCATCACCAACTTCCCGCTGCCGGTGCGCGAGCGCCTGAAGATCGCCGCTGCCGATCTCCTGGCGATCAATCCCCGGCTCATCTACGGCTCGATCTCGGCCTATGGCGAGGCGGGCGAAGAGGCGGCCCGCACAGGCTTCGACGCGACTGCCTACTGGGCCCGCTCGGGCCTGATGGACATGGTGCGGGCCACGACCGAGACCGAGCCGGTCCGATCCATGCCCGGCATGGGCGACCACCCGACCGCGACCGCCCTGTACGCCGCCATCGTGACGGCGCTGTATCGCCGCGAGAAAACGGGAAAGGGCGGAGTCGCGCAGACCTCGCTGCTGCAGAATGGCCTGTGGGCAAACGGCTGCTACGTGCAGAACAGGCTGTTCGGCGAGCACGTCGGGCACCGGCCGCCGCGGACCGAGACGCCGAGCGCACTCGCTAATCACTATCGCTGCCGCGACGGGCGGTGGTTCCTGATGGCGCTGCACAACGAGGCCCGCCAGCTCGCGAGCTTCCTGAAGGCGATCGAGGCCGAGCACCTCGCGCAAGATCCACGCTTTGCCGACACCCTGTCACGGCGCGCCAATGCGAGAGCCCTGTCCGCGATCCTCGAAGGCATCTTCGCCAGGCGTGACCTCGCCGAATGGCGGCCGATCCTCGAAAAGGCCGGCGTGACGTTCGGCGCCGTGTTCTCGGTCGACGAAGCAGGTGACGATCCGCAGTCGCGCGAGATCGGCGCCCTGGTTCCCTTCGCCGACGGCGCCGGCCTCACCGTGTCGAGCCCCTTCCACGTCGAGGGCGAAACCAAGGTCGCCCCGCTCCGCGCGCCCGCCGTCGGCCAGCATTCGGAGACGGTGCTACGCGCCGCCGGCTACGCCGCCGACGAGATCGCCCGGCTGAAGGCACTCGGCGTCGTGCAACAGTAGGGACGGCCCCTCCCCTGCCACTCGTCTGGGCCGCCAGTCTAGGTTGCCGGCCCGATTTCCGTTACACTGCACGGCCGATTCCTGATGGAAGGGAGCAAGCCGATGACAGCGCAGACCAAAGGCCGCATCCGTCACATTGCACTCAGCGTAAAAGATCCCTGGGAGACCGCCGAATTTTATAAGCAGGCCGTCGGCCTGCAGGAAGTCATGGAACTCGACGGCCCGCTGGCCGAGGGCGTGTTCCTGAGCGACGGTGTGGTCAACCTCGCCATCCTTCACTTCAAGAACGAAGAGGCCTCGCAGGGCACAGGCACGGACTTTGTCGGTATCCACCACATCGGCTTCTGGGTCGATGACGTGGTGGAACAGGGCAAGATCGCGCGCAACACCGGCGCCACCTGGATCATGGGCGACACCAACAACCCGAACGGCTACGAGATCAAGCACACCGACCTCGACGGCATCATCTTCGACATCGCAGCCCACGGCTGGGTCGGTTCGCAGAAGAACCCGGGATCGGCAGACAACGTCGTGCAACGCAACCCGCAACGGCGTCTGGCCAAGTTCGACGAGCGCCGCGCGCGCGCCCAGGCGAAGATCGCAGCAATACGAGCGAAACAGGTCGCCGTGGCCGCTGAGTGATTTGGTAGAGCACGTTCCACCAGAATAGACTCGGACTCATTGCTGGGAGCGCGATCAATCCGTCTCGATCGGCAACGCCTCCGACTTCGCCCACTCGCCCATGGAGGCGTCGTAAAGCGTGATGTCGTCGTGGCCGAGCTGGTGCAGCAGGAACAGGTCGATGGTGGCCGAGATGCCGCCGCCGCAATAGCAGATCGTGCGCTTGTCCTTCGCCACCCCCTGGGCCGCGAATTTCGCCGCCGCGTCGGCGAGAGTGGTGAAGCCCTTGGTCGCAGGATCCACCAGCGTGGCCGCTGACACGTTGACGCTGCCGGGCACGCGACCGGGGCGGCCGTAGCGGCTGGGCTCCAGGCCGCGATGGAACTGCGGCCCCAGCGCGTTCACCGTCACGGTGCCGCCGCGGCCGATGGCGGCCTTCACCGCCGCGGCGTCGACGAACAGGCCGTCGCGCGGCGCCGCCACGAAGGCCGCCGGCGGATAGCCGCGCGGCGCGCCTGTTTCGAGCGGCCGGCCTTCGGCTTTCCATTTGTCGAGGCCGCCGTCGAGTACGGCCGCATCGTCGAAGCCCAGCGCGCGCAGCATCCACCAGAAGCGCGTCGCCCACATCATCGTGCCGATGCTGTAGAGCACCACGCGCGTGCCGGGCGCGACGCCGTGCCGGCCGAACGCCGCCACCAATCGTACGACCGATGGCATCATGAAATGCAGATGCGTGGCGGTATCAGAGAACTCGCCCTGCAGGTCGAGAAGATCGGCGCCGGGAATGTGGCCTTCCTCGAACGTCGCGCGGCCAGGCACGGCGATGTAAGGCTCGGGCCCGCCGGCCGGCGCCGGGTTCAGGTAGGTCGTGCAGTCGAACACGCGCAGTGACGGATCACTGAGCGAAGCGGCGAGCGTGTCGGTATCGATCAGGGCGCGTGGGTCGCGCATTAGGATGTCCTCCGGGTTCGACTGGTGTCCACGATCTGCTATCAAGGATGAGCAGGAGAGCGTGATGGAATATCGGTCCTTGGGAAAAACCGGCCTCAACGTCAGTGTCGCGGGGCTTGGTTGCGGCGGCAACAGCCGTCTGGGCCTTGGCCGTGGCGCCAGCTTCGACGACTGCGTGGCGGTCGTGCGCACGGCCGTCGACCTCGGCGTCAATTTCCTCGACACCGCCGAGGCCTATGGCACCGAGGAGATCGTAGGCGCCGCCGCCCGGTCCTATAACCGGGACAGGCTGGTGATCTCGACCAAGGCGATCTTCAGGGGAGCCGACGACACGGCCGAAACGGTGACGCGCCGGGTGGACGCGGCGCTGCAACGGCTGGGCCTCGACTACGTCGACATCTTCCATTTCCACGCCGTCAATCCGGCGACCTATGAGCATCATCGCGATGTGCTAGCGCCCGCTCTCATCAAGCTCAAGGAGCAGGGCAAGGTGCGCCACATCGGCATCACCGAGACGGGGCCGCGCGATCCGGAACAGAAGATGCTCGCCCGGGCGATCGAGGAAGCGCCCTGGGAAGTCATCATGCTGGCCTACAGCCTCATGAACCAGGGCGCGCGTCTCAACATTTTTCCAACGACCCGACGTCGAGAGATTGGCACGCTCCTGATGTTCGTCGTCCGCAACATCTTCAGCAACGCCGCCTATCGCCGCGACGTCTCCGCCAAGCTGGTCGAACAGGGGCTTCTTGACGCGTCGGTCCTCTCCGACGGCGATCCGCTCGGATTTCTCGTTTCAGAAGGTGGTGCAGAGAGCATTACGGATGCGGCCTATCGCTACGCGCGCCACGAACAGGGCGCCGATGTCATCCTGTTCGGCACCGGCAACAAGGATCACGTCAGGGCAAACATCGACTCGATCCTCCGCCCGCCCCTGCCGCCGCCGGTCATCGAGCGGCTCCACGCCTCGTTCGGACACCTGACCGGCGTCGGGCTCGACCTGCCCGGGCCGGTCAAGGGCGCGTAACCCCCTCACCTAGCCTCTCCCCCTAGCGGGGGAGAGGAATATGAAAGCAGCACTCTCTTCTCATGTCCCTCTCCCCCTTTGGGGGAGAGGTTAGGTGAGGGGGATCAGCCGGTTGAGCGGACCAGCTTGCCGGGCCTGGCGCCGGTCTCCTGGCCCTTCTCGAAGATGGGCGTGCCGGAGCAGATCGTCATGTCGTAGCCGTCGACGTGCTGGACCAGGCGCCGGCCGCCGGCCGGCAGGTCGAAGATCATCTTGGGCGAATGGAGCGTGAGGCCCTCGAAGTCGATCACGTTCACATCGGCCTTCTTGCCCGGCTGGAGCCGGCCGCGGTCCTTGAAGCCGTAGAAATCTGCCGTGCTGCTCGTCATGCGCTGCACGACGCGCTCCAGCGGCATGCGCGGCCCGCGTGTGCGGTCGCGCACCCAGTGGGACAGCATAGAAGTGTTGAGCGAGGCATCGCAGATCACGCCGCAATGTGCGCCGCCGTCGGACAGGCCGAGGATGGTGTGTGGGTGCTCGATCAGCTCCCGGACCACCTCGAGGTCGCCATGCACATAGTTGGTAACGGGGAAGTACACCATGCGGCTGCCGTCGCCGCCGACCAGGTAGTCGTAGCAATACTCGGCCGGCGTGACGCCGTCGCGCGCGGCCATGGCGGCGATGCTGCGCTCGGGCGGCGGCTCGTAGTCCGGCTGCTCGCCCAGGAGATACATGCGGTCCCAGCGCGTCGCGATCTGGCGCGACAGCGGCGGCAGCACTTCCAGCAGGCGGGGCGAGGCCTCCTGCGACAGCACGAGGCGGCGCGTCTCGGGATCGCGCAGCCTGGCCAGCATCTCGGCGGGCGGCAGCTTGGCCACCTCGGCGAAAGCCTCGCGCAGCGCGAAGGGATTGAGCGAGGTGCCGAGGCCGAGCGTCAGCCCGACCGGGCGTCCCGCGACCTGGGCATAGACCGGCAGGTTGTCGGCTCGGGCGGCACTCACGCTGTCCATCAGGCGGCGCCAGCGCTCGGGATCGTAGCTGCGATCGGTCAGCAGGAACCAGACGGGCCGGCCGCTGTCCTTCGCCACCTGGCGTATCCAGCGGAACTCGGACGCCTCGTCCTCGAAGTCGGAGAGCATGCCGAACGTGCCGCGGCCGGCACGGCCCATCGCCTTGCCGATGGCGATCAGTTCCTCATGCTCGGCATAGCGTCCGGGGACCAGTTCGCCGGCCAGCGTCTTGTGCTGATCGCTGCGGCTGGTGGTAAAGCCGACGGCGCCGGCATTAAGGGCCTCCTCGGTGAGCCGAGCCATGACCGCGATGTCCTCGGCCGTCGCCTGCTCGCGGGCGATGGCGCGGTCGCCCATGGCATAGACGCGCAACGGGTGATGGGCGATCTGGGCCGCGATATCGATCGTGCGCGGTAGCTTCGAGAGCGCATCGAGGTATTCGGGGAAGCTCTCCCAATCCCACTTGAGGCCTTCCGTCAGCACAATGCCGGGGATGTCCTCCACGCCTTCCATCATTTCGATCAGCGCCTGCTGGTGCTGTTGGCGGACGGGCGCGAAGCCCACGCCGCAGTTGCCGAACACGATGGTCGTGGCGCCGTGCCAGGAGGAAGGCGCCAGGACGGGATCCCAGGTGGCCTGGCCGTCATAGTGCGTGTGCACGTCGACCCAGCCCGGCGTGACGAGACGCCCGTCGGCCTTGATCTCGCGCCGGCCGGGGCCTGCCTTGCCGCCGACCTGGACGATGCGGTCGCCCTCGATGGCGACGTCGCCAACATAAGCGGGCGCCCCCGTGCCGTCGACGATGGTGCCGCCCCGAATGACGATGTCGTGCATTGTCCGCCCTTCCGCTCTGAGATGGGATCACAAGCTTTCCATACATCGACAGGCGCGGGAAGCCGGAAGTCCGGTAGACTTGTCATAGGAGGTTCCCGATGCCGATCATCGATTCTCAAGTCCACGCCTATGAGGCGAACACGCCGAAGCGGCCCTGGGCCACCCAGCCCAACTGGCCCGACCACGTCACGGGCGACGAGATGGTTGCGGCGATGGACAAGGTCGGCGTCGACGGCGCGATCTTCATCTCCGCCTTCTCCCAATACCGGTACGACGCCAGCTACGCGGTGGAGGTGGCGCGGGCCCATCCCAAACGGATGGCCATCGTCAAGCCGGTCGACCCGGACGATCCAGCGGTGGCCGACGTCATCGCCGACTGGAAGAAGACACAGGGCACCGTCGGCATCCGCATCATGCTGACGAAGGAAAACGGGCGCGGGCCGGACCATCCCGGCCTCGGACGCATCGCTCGCGCCGCCGTCCAATACGACTTTCCGGTCAATGTCCTGTGCTGGGACAATGTGGACGCAGGCATCGCGCTGGTCGATCGCTACCCTGAGACCCGCTTCATCATCGATCACCTGGCCATCCTGCAGCCGCGCGTGCCGCCCGCGCCGCCGCAGCCTTGGGCCGATCTGCCGAAGGTGCTGGAATTGGCCAAGCGCCCGAACGCCGTCATCAAGGTCAGCGGCGCCTGCACGCTGTCGCGCGAGCCCTACCCTTTCAATGACATCTGGGACCCGCTTGCCCGCGTGTTCGACGCCTGGGGTTTCGAGCGCTGCCTGTGGGGCACGGATTGGACGCGCGCGTTCGCCGTCGTCAACTATGAGCAGGCGGTAAAACCCTTCCTCGAGACCAAGCGCCTGAGCGACAGCGAACGCGCCATGCTGATGGGCGGCGCCTGCGCCAAGGCCTATTGCTGGTCACCTGCACCAAAAAAGTAACTAAACGGAGGAACACCAATGTCCGAGACCCCGACTTTCGGCCGCTTCACCGAGATCGCCTACGATAAGATGAATCCGGAGCAGCAGGCTGCGTACAAACACATGATGGCGTCGCGCGGCGGCCTGCCGGGCCCCAACAAGATTCTGGTGCACAACCCGAAGCTCGCGAACGTCATCGGCCCATACGGTGCTTATCACCAGACTGGCGGCGGCAATTCGATCTCCGAGCGCGAACGCGAGATCGCGGTCTGCATCATCACCAGCCACTGGCGCTCGGCCTATCCGACATCTGCGCACGAACGCATCGGCAAGAAGGCCGGGCTGCCCGCCGCCAAGGTAGATGCGATGATCGGTGGCCTGCCGACCAGTTTCGACGACGAGCGCGAGCAGGTCGTCTACGAGATCGCGATGGTGCTAACGCAAGGCCGCTGGGTGCCGCGTGGCCTGTACGACCGCGCCGTCAAAGCGTTGGGTCACAACGGCATTACCGACGTCATTACCTTGATGGGCCACTACAGCACCGTCGCCATGACGCTCGCTTTCTACGACGTCCCTGACGGGGCGACGGGCATGGCACGCTGAGCTGCCTAGAGCGCTCGCCCTCAGCGTACCGGCGTCTCTAGGGACGGCCGATCTCGATCAGCGCGCGGCCCATCGGCTCTCTGGGTACTTGAAGCCAGCCGTGGTGCATCGGATTGCCCAACTCGACGATCATGAGAATGGCTCCCGTGACCGCGAGGGCCGAGAGGAAGAAACTCGTGACCACCGTGACATTGACGGGTGCAAACAGCCCGAAGCTGACGAAAATGAGAGAGAGCCAGAAGATCATCACGAAGAGGAATTGGACGGGAACCGTGGTGCCGGGCCTCTCCCACAGCAACCATCGTTCCGCGTAAATATTGGCGATGATGACCTGAGCCTGTGAGATCAGTGCGGTATGTCGCCGATCGGCGGGCGACAGCGACACGACCGCGTCGAGAAGCACATCCAGCAGATCGGAGGTATCTCGATTGGCAGCGGCAGGCACTCCCGATACGGGAAACAATTCCTCGTTCTTCCTGGTCGCATAGGCCCGCAAATCGCCGCGCGCCTCATTCGCTTCCGGCCCGTAGATCCGCAGGATGTGATCCAGATGAATGAGGTCGGAGCCGAGTTTCTTCACGATCCCCGCATTGACGGAGAAGGAACTGTTCGCCGATGACAACATCAGGGCCAGCACCAGGGACGTCAGCGACGCAACAACGGCGGCCGTCAACTTGACCACGGTTGCCGACTCGTTGCTCAGGTGATGGTTCGGCAGAGCCCGCGCTGTGAAGATGCCGATCAGCGCACCGCCGAACATCGCCACAAAGGAAATTGCATCACTGCTGTCCGGCAATTTTGCCGAGGGTGTAGGGTATCGCACTGATAAAGAAGGAGAAAACGGATTTTAGGGGTGTCACCGACTTGAATGCCGATTTGAGAAACTGGGTTTTTTCGGCCTCGGGGTTTCTCAATGTTCACCGGCAA
>CANJHI010000022.1 GCA_947474005.1 Alphaproteobacteria bacterium
CGCCAGCCTGGCGGACGAGACGCCCGAGGGCCGCTCGATCGTCGTGCTGGCGAAGGACAAGTATGGACTGCGCGGTGTCGACGTCGCCGAGCTCGGGGGCCGCTTCGTTGCCTTCACGGCACAGACCCGCATGAGTGGCGTCGACCATGCCCGCGTGCGCAACGCCACGCGCGTCGTGGTCGGCAAATCGCGGCGCTCGCGCTGGTTCGAACTGACCCACGGCTCGGTGGTCGACGAGCTGGTGCGCAGCGGCTCCGGCCTCGCCGTCGAGGTGGCGCCCTCGGCCGACGGCCCGGAGCCGCCGCGCCCCGTCGATTGGCTGCTGGGCGCGCCGCGGCGAATCGGTCCCTATCTCGAAGGCGTCCTCACCACGGCGGTGGCGACCGGTCTCGGCAAGCTGGTCGACGACGTGATCCTGCTGCCCAACATTTCGCTGCTCTACGTCGTGCCGGTCCTGATCGCCGCGGCCCGGCACGGCCTCGTGCCGTCGCTCTGGGTCTCGGGGCTGAGCGTGCTCGGCTACAATTTCTTCTTCCTGCCGCCGCTCTACAAATTCACGGTCCACGACCCCGCCAACATCGTCGCCCTCTTTTTCTTCATGTTCGTGTCGATCGTGGCCAGCGCGCTCGCCGCCCGCACGCGCGCGCAGACCGAGGCGGCGCGGCGCGAGGCCCGCACGACGGCCGATCTCTACGCCTTCAGCCGCAAGATCGCGGGAGTCATCGACCTCTACGATCTGCTGTGGACCGTGGCCACGCATCTCGCCCGGCTGCTGAACGCCGAGGTCGTGATCCTGATGCCGGAGAAGACGTCCGACGGGAACGGCAAGCTCGAAGCCTCTGCCGCGTTTCCGCCGGGCACCGAGTTGAGCGAAGCCGATCTGGCGGCCGCGCGCTGGTCGTGGGACGCCGACCAGCCGACCGGCAAGGGCACCGATACATTGCCCGGCGGCCGATGGCTTTTCGTGCCCATTCGCACCAGCCGCTCCGAAATCGGCGTGATCGGCGTGCTGTCGCTCAAGGAAGGCGCTGGCGGCCTCACCGCGGCTGAGCGGCGCCTGCTCGATGCCGTCGGCAACCAGGCGGCGGTTGCCGTCGAGCGCGTGACGCTGGCGGCCGACATCGACCAGGCCCAGCTCGGCGCGGACCGCGAGCGGATGCGCTCGGCGATGCTGACCTCGGTGTCGCACGACCTGCGGACTCCGCTCGCCTCGATCATCGGCGCGCTCTCCAGTTTGCGCAGCTACCGCGACCGCTACGACGAGGCGACGCGGGCCGAACTTCTGGACACGGCCCTGAGCGAAGCCGAGCGGCTCGACCGCTTCGTCGGCAACCTGCTCGCCATGACCCGCCTCGATGCCGGCGCGATCACGCCCAAGCGCGAGGCCGTCGAGGTCGGCGATCTCGTGTCGACGACGTTGCGGCGTGCCGTGCCGCTCCTCGAAGGCCGCCAGGTAGGCTCGTCGGTCCCACCCGGCCTGCCCAGCCTGTCGCTCGATTTCGTCCTGGCAGAGCAGGTTCTGTTCAACCTGCTGGACAATGCCGCCAAGTACTCACCGGCCGGAGGGCGGATCGAGGTCGAGGCGCGTCAGGCGGGCGGGCGCGTCGAGATCGTCGTGCGCGACGAAGGGCCCGGCATCGCGGCGGCCGATCTCGACCGGATCTTCGACAAGTTCTACCGCGCCCACGACGGCGACCGCCGCCTTGCCGGCACCGGCCTCGGCCTCGCCATCGCCAGGGGCTTTGTGGAAGTCCAGGGCGGCACGATCGCGGCACGCAACCGAACCGACCGTAGTGGCGCGGAATTCGTCGTGAGCTATCCTGTCGTCTGACATGACGAATTGTGCATGACGGGCTGGGCATGACGGGCGACGCTGCGCTGATCCTGATCGTCGAGGACGAACCGCCGATCCGCCGGCTGTTGCGCACGACCCTGGCTGCCCACGACTATCGCACCTTGGAGGCCGCGACCGGCGCCGAAGCCTTGTCGGCGCTGCGCCATCACCGCCCCGACCTCGTGCTGCTCGATCTCGGCCTGCCCGATG
Source organism: Alphaproteobacteria bacterium (assembly GCA_947474005.1). Taxonomy (GTDB): domain Bacteria; phylum Pseudomonadota; class Alphaproteobacteria; order Reyranellales; family Reyranellaceae; genus Reyranella. Next base: position 2,045 of record CANJHI010000022.1, read on the forward strand.
TCGATGGCCTGGCCCTGATCGGCCAGATCCGGGCCAAGGGGCCGGTGCCCATCGTGGTGCTGTCGAGCCGCGGCGACGAGGCCGCCAAGGTGACGGCGCTCGATTCGGGCGCCGACGACTATGTCACCAAGCCGTTCGGCGCCGACGAGCTGATGGCGCGGCTGCGCGCGGCGCTGCGCCATCGCCTGCAGCAGCAGGGTGCCGAGCGCGGCTTCACCAGCGACGACCTCAGCGTCGACCTGGTGCGCCGGCTGGTGCGACGCGGAGCCGAGGACGTGAAACTCTCGCCCAAGGAATACGACATCCTGGAGCAGCTCGTGATCCACGCCGGCAAGGTGCTGACGCACAAGCATCTGTTGCGCGAGGTCTGGCGCGACGAGCTGGTCGATCCGCAGTATCTCCGCGTCTATGTGCGCCAGCTTCGCCAGAAGATCGAAGCCGACCCGTCGGCCCCGCGACACGTGCTCACGGAGCCGGGAATTGGCTATCGCCTCGTTTGAGCGCGCGTCCGCGTCGGTCTAGTCTCGACGCGCTCGAAGGACACGTGGAAGGGGCAACATGCGTATCGGCGTTCCGAAAGAAGTGAAGACCCATGAATACCGGGTGGGCCTGGTGCCGGGCAGCGTGCGCGAACTCATCCATCACGGCCACGCGATCGTGGTCGAGAAGGGCGCCGGCACGGGGATCGGCATCGACAACGCCGAATATGTCCGGGCGGGCGCGACGGTAGCCGGCGGCGCGGCAGAGGTCTTCGCGGGCGCCGACATGATCGTCAAGGTGAAGGAGCCCCAGCCGGCGGAGATCGCGATGCTGCGGCCCGGCCAGGTGCTGTTCACCTACCTTCACCTCGCGGCCGACAAGGGACAGACCGAAGGACTGCTGCGCTCCGGCGCGACCTGCATTGCCTACGAGACGGTGACCGACGCGCGCGGCGGCCTGCCGCTGCTGGCGCCGATGAGCGAGGTCGCCGGCCGCATGTCGGTCCAGGTGGGCGCGCATTGCCTCGAGAAGGAACAGGGCGGCAAGGGCGTGCTGCTGGGCGGCGTGCCGGGCGTGAAGGCAGCGAAGGTCGTCATCATCGGCGGCGGCGTTTCAGGCACCAATGCCGCCCGCATGGCGATGGGTATGGAGGCCTATGTCACCGTCATCGACAAGTCGCTGCACCGGCTCTACGAGCTCGATCTCCAATTTGGTTCGCAGCTCCATACGCTGTTCTCGACGGTCGAGAACATCGAGAACGAGGTGCTCGAAGCCGATCTGGTGATCGGCGCGGTGCTGGTGCCGGGCGCCGCCGCGCCAAAACTGGTGACGCGCGACATGGTGCGGCGCATGAAGCCGGGCTCGGTCATCGTCGACATCGCCATCGACCAGGGCGGCTGTTTCGAGACGAGCCGGCCCACGACGCACGCGGTGCCGACCTATGTCGACGAAGGCGTCGTCCATTACTGCGTGACGAACATGCCGGGCGCCGTGGCCCGCACCTCGACCTTTGCTTTGAACAACGCCACCCTGCCGTTCGTACTGGCGCTCGCCGACAAGGGCTGGCGCAAGGCGCTGCAGGACGACATCTATCTGCGGCGCGGCCTCAACGTTCATGCCGGCGCCGTCACCTTCGAGGCGGTGGCGACGGACCTCGGTCTGCCGCTCGACTCGGCCGAGCGAGCGCTGGCTGCCTAGGGGCTCAGGCTTTCTTCGCGCCCGGCAGGAAATCGTCGAGTGGCACGCCGAAGCTGTTGAGCGCCCACGAGACGAGATTGTACTGGCCGATGGTGAAGACCACATCCATGAGCTGCTCGGTCGAGTATTTCTTTGAGAGCACCGCCCAGGTGGCGTCGGAGACGACGGAATTCTCGTAGAGATCGTCGGCGGCCTGCATCAGCGCCGCCTCATGCTCGCTCCAGGTGCCCTTGGGGCCCTTCTTGATATTCTCGACATCGGCGTCGGTGACGCCGCCCTTCTTGGCGATCAGCTCGTGCTGGGCGAATTCGTACTCGGCCTGGTTCAGCCAGCCGATCCGGAGGATCAGCAGCTCGCGGTCGCGGAACGGCAGGGTCTGCTTGCCCAGCACATGGCCGGCAAACGGTGTCCAGCGCTTCACCAGCTTGGGGTGATGGGCCAGGACCTTGAAGATGTTGAAGATCTGGCCGTTCATCGCGTTCTTCTCGACGGTCTCGCGATCCTCGATGGCCATGGTGGCGAGGTCGCGCATTGGAATGCGCTGCTTGCGCTTGATCATCGTCGTTCCTCCCGTTTCGGTCCCGATGTGGACTAGCGCCCGGCCGCCGCAGCGACAAGGCGCCCGCGCTGCCGTCTATCGCTTCGCGGCTTTCCGCCAGGCCGCGAAGTCGGCCAACGTCTTGTCGTCGGTCGCCGGATAGAGGCCGAAGATGCCGCTACGCTTGCGGACTTCCTCGGTGACGAAGTCCTCGAAGGCCGTCATCTCGAAGGCCTCGTCGGCGATCTCGTCGGCGAGATGGGCCGGGATGACGATGACGCCGTCGCTGTCGCCCAGGATCACGTCGCCGGGAAACACCGGCGCATCGCCGCAGCCGATCGGCACATTGATGTCGATCGCCTGGTGCAGCGTGAGGTTGGTGGGGGCGCTGGGGCGATGGTGATAGGCCGGAAACCCCAGCTTGCCGATCTCGGCCGAATCGCGGAAGCCGCCGTCGGTCACCACGCCTGCCACGCCGCGCTTCATGAGACGCGTCACCAGGATCGCGCCCGCCGAGGCCGCCCGCGCATCCTTGCGGCTGTCCATCACCAGCACCGCGCCGGGCGGGCAATCTTCTATCGCCTTACGCTGCGGATGGCTGCGATCGCGGAACACCGCGAGCTGGTTCAGGTCCTCGCGCGCCGGGATATAGCGGAGCGTGAAAGCCTCGCCGACCAGCGCCGGCTGATCGTGCGACAGCGGATGGACGTCCTGAATGAACTGGGTGCGGAAGCCGCGCTTGAACAGCGCGGTGGCGACGGTGGCGGTGCTGATGGTCGCGAGCTTGTTGCGGGTTTCGGTTTTCAAGGCCATGGTCGCGATCCTCAGTAGATCGAGGGTTCGGCCACCGGGGCGCCGAACGACGTCTCGAGGAAGTCGAAGTCGCAGCCCTCGTTGGCCTGCTTGATGTGGCGGGTGAACATCCAGCCGTAGCCACGCTCATAGCGCGGCTCGGGCTTCTTCCAGGCGGCGCGTCGCTTGGCCAGCTCCTCGTCCGACACGTTCATGTCGATCGTGCGCTTGTCGACGTCGAGCGAGATCATGTCACCAGTCTTCACCAGCGCCAGCGGCCCACCGATATAGGACTCGGGCGAGACATGCAGGATGCAGGCGCCATAGCTGGTGCCGCTCATGCGCGAATCGGAAAGCCGTACCATGTCGCGAACGCCTTGTTGCACCAGCTTCTTCGGGATCGGCAGCATGCCCCACTCCGGCATGCCCGGGCCGCCCTGAGGGCCGGCGTTGCGCAGGATCAGGACCGTGTCTTCCGTGACGTCGAGATCGTCGCGGTCGATTGCCTCCTTCATCGAGGGATAATCGTCGAACACCAGCGCCGGGCCGGTGTGCTTCAGGAATCTTGGCGCGCAGGCGGAAGGTTTGATCACGCAGCCGTCGGGCGCGAGATTGCCCCTCAGCACCGCGAGAGCACCCTCGGCATAGATCGGATTCTTTACGGTGCGGATGACGTCGTCGTTATAGACCTCGGCGCCCGAGACGTTCTCACCCAGCGTCTTGCCGGTGACGGTCATCGTCCCGAGATGCAGGTGATCCCGGATCTGTTCCATCAGGCCGGGGAGGCCGCCCGCGTAGAAAAAGTCCTCCATCAGGTACTTGTCGCCGCTCGGGCGGATGTTGGCGATGACGGGCACCTTGCGGCTCGCGCGCTCGAAATCGTCGAGGCCGACGTCCTGCCCGGCACGGCGCGCCATCGCGATCAGATGGATGATGGCGTTGGTCGAACAGCCCACGGCCATGGCCACGGTGATGGCGTTCAGGAACGCCTCCTTGGTCAGGATCTTCCTGGGCGTGAGATCCTCCCATACCATCTCGACGATGCGGCGGCCCGACTCGGCGCTCATGCGAATGTGGTTGGCGTCGGCCGCCGGGATCGACGAGGCACCGGGGAGCGTCATGCCGAGCGTCTCGGCCATCGCCATCATGGTCGCGGCCGTGCCCATGGTCATGCAGGTGCCGTAGCTCCGCGCGATGCCCGCCTCGACATCAACCCAATCGTCGTCCGAGATCTTGCCGGCACGGCGCTCGTCCCAGTACTTCCAGGCGTCCGAGCCCGAGCCCAGCACCTTGCCCTTCCAGTTGCCGCGCAGCATCGGCCCGGCCGGCAGGTAGATCGCGGGCAGGCCCATGCTGATGGCGCCCAGCAGCAGCGCGGGCGTGGTCTTGTCGCAGCCGCCCATCAGCACGACGCCATCCACGGGATGCCCGCGTAAAAGCTCCTCGGCGTCCATCGCCAGCAGATTGCGATAGAGCATGGTGGTGGGCTTGAGGAAGCTCTCCGACAGCGACAGCGCGGGCAGTTCCATCGGGAAACCGCCGGCCTGCAGGATGCCGCGCTTCACGTCGTCGACGCGGGTCTTGAAATGCATGTGGCAGGGCTGGGCGTCCGACCAGGTGTTGAGGATCGCGATGACCGGCTTGCCGGCCCACTCCTCGGGCGCATAACCCATCTGCATGGCGCGCGAGCGGTGGCCGAAGGCGCGCAGGTCGTCGGGTGCAAACCAGCGCGCGCTGCGCAGGGAATCAGGGCTTTTTCTTTTCGTGGTCATTGGATTCTCCTCCAAATCCGAGCTAATACATTAGTGCATCTGTGGTCAAGCCATGCTGAAAATTGCCTCCGAACGTCTCGATCGTGACCGCCAGGCCGCACCGCAGGTCTTCGAGCGGCTGCGCGAAATGATCGTCTCCCTCGTCCTGCCGCCGGCCACGCAGCTGTCGCGCGCGGCGCTGGCCGAACAGTTCGGCTTGAGTTCAACCCCGATCCGCGATGCCCTCATGCGGCTGCACGAGGAGGACCTGGTCGAGGTCTTCCCCCAGCATGCCACCGTCGTGAGCCGGATCGACATCAAGCTGGCGGAGCAGGCGCATTTCCTGCGCCAGGCCCTGGAGCTGGAAATCGTGCGGACGCTGGCGCTCGCGCACGATACAGGGCTGATCGACGATCTGAACCGAACGATCGCACTCCAGCAGCAGTTCGCGAAGGCCGGCGATTTCGCGAAGTTCATGGCGGCAGACAACGATTTCCATCGCCTGCTCTACACGGCATCCAGCAAGCCCGAGCTCTGGACCTTGGTGAAGAGCCGCAGCGGCCATATCGACAGGCTGCGCCGTCTGCACCTGCCCACGCCCGGCAAGGCGCAGGACATCGTGCGCCACCACCGGATGATCGTGAAGGCCATCGAGGCCGGCGAGCCGGAAGATGCCCAGCGGCATCTGCGCAAGCATCTCTCCGGCACGCTCGGTTATCTGGAACAGATCCGGGCGCGTTACCCGGAATACCTCAGCGGCTGAAAGAGGCCGGGCCTCGGGATGGATAGGGCGTTTGCAGCCGCGCTGCAGCCAGCCTGGCGTGGCCGGGTGTCATGAATTGCACGCCGTCAAGTTCGAAGAAGGGACGAGCGACCGCATGGAAGCGAAAGGCATTACCTTCCTTGAGGACGATGCCCGCAGGCTCGCCCCAGACTTCAACGACAAAGGGTTCGGGCATAGTGGTCTCCCTGGTCATACCTGAGATGGTGCCACTCCAGCGATTCGGCAATGGTCGTGACGACAAAAGTAGTCATTGGCGAATCTTCCTCGAGGCGCAGCAGAGACTGCGCGTGCGGCGTTAATATGGCGGAAGTTTTTCTGAATATATCGTGACGCTCGATCGCGGAAGAATGTGACACTCATGTTCAACCTTCCTAGTGTGACCGTCACGTGACCACGACCTTGACGCGCTCCACCTTTCTCGGGATCACCGGCGCTGCCGTGTTGACCGCGGGGCGGAGCGTTGCGCAGACAGTTCCGGGAGCCCGCATGCATCAACGCAAGATTCCGTCGAACGGCGAGATGTTACCCGTCGTCGGCTGCGGCACCTGGCGGACCTTCGATGTCGGCGCCAAGCCGGAGGACCGCGCGCCGCTGGCCGAGGTGCTGCGCATCCTGTTCGAAGCCGGCGGCTCGGTGATCGACACCTCGCCGATGTACGGCTCGGCCGAGGCGGTGGTCGGCGACCTGCTGGCAGCCGCCAAGACACGCGACAAGGCCTTCATCGCCACCAAGGTCTGGACGTCGGGCCACGACAGCGGCATCGCGCAGATGCGCCAGTCGATGCGGCTCCTGAAGACCGATCACATCGACCTGATGCAGATCCACAATCTTCTCGACTGGCGGGCCCACCTGCCGACGCTACGTGCGTGGAAGACCGAGGGCCGCATCCGGCTGCTGGGCATCACCCATTACACGCAAAGTGCCCACGACGAGCTCGAGGCGGTCCTGCGCGCCGAGAAGTGGGACTTCGTTCAACTCAACTACGCGCTCGACGACCGTGCGGTCGAACGCCGCCTGCTGCCGCTCGCCGCCGAGCGTGGCACGGCGGTGCTGGTGAACCAGCCGTTCGGCGGCGGCGGGCTGCTGCGCAAGCTGCTCGGCCGCAAGCTGCCCGACTGGGCCGGCGACATCGGCTGTACGAGCTGGGCCCAGGTGCTGTTGAAATTCGTTCTGGCAAACCCGGCTGTGACCTGCGTGATCCCCGGCACTGGCAAGCCCGAGCACATGAAGGACAATGCGCAGGCGGGCCTCGGCGCCTACCCCGACGCCGCGCTGCTGAAGAAGATGATCGCCGAAATCGTCCTCTAGGCCGGTCAGAGCAATCCCAGCGTGAGCTGGGGCGGCGCGGGCACCTCGTCGCGCCGGTGAAGATTGTGCAGCGACACGCCGAGCAGGCGGACCTTCTTCTCCAGGGGAAAGATGGAGCGCACCAGCTCGATGCTGACCCGCTCCAACATGGCCTTGTCGGCCGGCGGTTCGAGCAGGGTGCGGCTGCGCGTGACGATCTGGAAGTCGGCATACTTGATCTTCACTGTCACCGTCCGGCCGGCGATGCCGTTCTTCTCGCAGTAGCTCCAGACATCCTCCAGCACCGAGGCGATGCCGTCCTCGATCTCGGCCGGCCTGCCGAGGTCCTGCATGAAAGTCGTCTCCGAACCGACAGATTTGCGCGGCCGGTTGGGCACAACCTGCCGGTGGTCCTGGCCGCGGGCGATGGCATGATAGTAGGGACCGGACTTGCCGAAATATTCCTGCAGGAACTCGAGTGTCTGCGCCTTGAGATCCGCGCCGGTGTGGATGCCGAGCCGCTTCATCTTGGCCTCCGTCGCGGGGCCAACGCCATGGAACTTGCCGACGGCCAGGGCTTCGACGAAGGCCGCGCCCTTCTCCGGCGGAATGACATATTGCCCATTGGGCTTGCGCTGGTCCGACGCCAGCTTGGCCAGGAACTTGTTGTAGGAGATGCCGGCCGAAGCGGTGAGACCCGTCTGCTCGAGGATCCTGGCGCGAATCTCGCGCGCGATCTCCGTCGCCAGCGGCATGTCCTTGAGGTTGGTCGTGACGTCGAGATAGGCTTCGTCGAGCGACAAGGGTTCGACCAGCGGCGTGTAGTCGAGGAAGATGGCGCGGATCTGGCGCGACACCTCCTTGTAGACGTCGAAGTGCGGTTTCACGAACACCAGTTCGGGGCACATCCGCTTTGCCGTGGCCGACGGCATGGCCGAGCGCACGCCGAACTTGCGCGCCTCGTAGCTCGCCGCCATCACCACGCCGCGCTCGCGACCGCCCACTGCCACGGGCTGGCCGCGCAGCGTGGGGTCGTCGCGCTGCTCCACGGACGCGTAGAAGGCGTCCATGTCGACATGGATGATCTTGCGGACGCCCGGTTCGGACATCGGCAAAGTATAGACCTGCCCACCCCGGAAGGCAGCGCCCCCGAAGGCAGCGCCGCTGGAACTAAAGAGCCGTCAGCCGCTCCAGGAGATGGACGCGCACGTTGTCGATATGGCGCTGCATGGCAGCGCGTGCAGCCTCACCATCGCCGCTGGCAAGCGCTTCGACGATGGCCAGATGCTCATCGCAGACCTGGTCGAGCCGCTCGGGCAGACGGCCGAGACGGAACATCGAGGTCCGCTTGCGCAGATCGCAGATCGCCATCGCCAGCACCGGATTGCCCGAGGCCATGGCGATGGAGGCGTGAAAGTCGCGATCGTCCTGGCGGGCGCCCTCCCCCAGGCCTTCGGCGCGCAGGCGCGCAATGCGCGCGCGGGCGGCCGCCAGGAGTTCGGCCGTCATCTTGCCCGCCGCAAGTCGTGCGGCCTCGCCCTCGAGCAGACGACGCACCGCGAGTGCGTGCAGGAACTCTTCCATCGAATGCGGCCGCACGACCAACGCGCCACCGCGCTGGCGTTCGAGCGTGCCCTCGCCTTCCAGTCGCCGCACCGCCTCCCGCACCGGCGTCCGCGACATGCCGAGCTTCACCGCGATCTGGCGCTCGGTGACCTGTTCGCCGGAGTTCAGGACGCCGCGCAGGATCATGTCGAGCACGGCGCCGTACGCCACGACCGACAGTTTCTGGCCGTTGCCCGCGTCCAGATCGTCGGGGGCTAGCGTATCCATTGTACCACTGGTATACCAGCTGCATTCAAATAGGGTCAATGGAGGAAATGCCGATGGCGAGCAACGACGAGATTCGCATCCTCACGCCCTCGGGCATGCTGGGCTACGGCTTCCCGGTCGATCACTTCAAGATGGGCCTGGCGCTAAAACCGCACGCAATCACCATCGATTCCGGCTCGACCGATTCGGGGCCCCAGAAGCTCGGGCTGGGCGAGATGACTTGTAGCCGCGAGGCCTACGTGAAGGACATCGAGGTCCTGCTCGAGGCCCAGCACGAAACCAAAATCCCGGTGCTGATCTCCTCGGCCGGCGGCGACGGCACCAACCTTCACGTCGATGCCTTTCGCGACATCATCGCCGAGATCGCGAACAAGCGCGGCTGGCACTTCAAGCTCGCCTCGATCTATGCCGACATCGACAAGGCGCACATCTCGCGCGAGCTGCGCGCCGGCCGGGTCGAGCCGCTGGGCCCCGTGCCGCCGCTCGATCAGCGCGAGATCGACGCGGCCACCGTCGTGGTGGCGCAGATGGGCGCCGAGCCGTTCCTGAAGGCACTCGACGAGAGTGAAGGCGTCGATGTGATCGTGAGCGGTCGCGCCTACGATCCGTCGCCCACCGCGGCCATGGCGATCCGTGCCGGCTTCGATCCGGCGCTCGCCTGGCACATGGGCAAGATCATGGAGTGCGGCGCGCTCTGCGCCGAGCCGGTCGGCCGCAACGTCATGGGCTATCTCCGGCGCGATCATTTCGAGATCGAGCCGCTCAATCCGGCGGAGCGCTGCACCACGGCCTCCGTGGCCGCCCACACGCTCTACGAAAAGACCCATCCCTTCCTGCTGGCCGGACCGGGCGGCACGCTCGATCTCTCGAGCTGCAAGTACGAGCAGGTGACCGACCGGCGGGTGCGGGTCTCGGGCAGTCGCTTCGAGCCCGCGAAGCACTACACGGTGAAGCTCGAGGGGGCGAAGACCTCGGGCTATCGCAGCATCTTCATCGCCGGCGCCCGCGATCCGATCTTCATCGCGCAGATCGACAAGATCCTGGACGGCGTGCTGGCCGGCACGCGCGCCTATTTCGCCGAAGTGCCGGAGGAGAGCTACCGCATCATCCCCCATCTCTACGGCAAGAACGGCGTGATGGGCGACCTGGAGCCGGTGAAGACGCCGGCGCACGAGCTTTGCATCATCGTCGAAGTGGCCGCCACGACGCAGGCGCTGGCCACGGCGATCTGCGGCAAGGCGCGCACCAGCCTGATGCACTCGCCCTATCCCGGCCGCATCGCCACGGCCGGCAACCTCGCCTCGCCATTCACGCCGCTCGAGATTCCGCTGGGGCAGGCCTGCGAGTTCAACGTCTACCACCTGATGAAGATCGACAGCCCGACGGCGCTGTTTCCCATCAAGTACGAGGAAATCTGACCATGGCCATCGTCGACACGCCGCTCAGCGCCATCGCCAAGGTGATCCGCAGCAAGAATGCCGGCCCCTTCGAGATCACCCTCGATATCGTGTTCAAGACGAAGGAAGACTTCGAGGCGGTGCGGAAGAGCGGTGTCATCACCAAGGAGCTGGTGTCGCAGCTCTACAACGTGCCGACGCAGAACATCATCACCTTCGGTTTCTTCGACCTGGTCAACGCGGTGAAGATCACCCTGCCGCGGCCGCGCCCCCAGGGTGGCGTCGGCGAGACCGACATGCATGCCGCCCAGCAGCACGTGCCGCTGCAGGAGATCCGCGTGCCGTGGGAGGCCCAATGATGCAACAGCCAATGCAGCGGCGAACCTTCCTGGCCGGGACGGCAACGGCAGCGCTCGCGTCTCCGGTTCGCGCCGACACCTGGCCGTCGCGGCCGATCAAGCTGGTGGCGCCGTTCGCGCCCGGCGGCGGCTCGGACTTCACCAGCCGGTTGATTGCCGAGAAGCTCTCGGCGCGGCTCGGCCAGACGATGATCGTGGAGAACAAGCCGGGGGCGGGTGGCAATCTCGGCGCCGAAGTCGCCATCAAGTCGCCCGCCGACGGCTACACCTACCTCACGATCTCGGGCAGCTACGCCATCAACTCGATCCTGCACAAACCTTCCTTCGATTCCCTGAACGACATCGTGGCGATCGGCCAGTTCACCGACGAGCCGACCGTGTTCACCGTCAACCCGAGCGTTCCCGCGAAGACCCTCGAAGAGCTGGTGGCCCTGTGCAAGCGCGAGCCGGGCAAGCTGTCGTACGGTTCGAGCGGTCCCGGCGGCCTCTTGCATCTCGGCACCGAGTTCTTCCTCGATGCCGCCGGCATCAAAGCCACCCATGTGCCCTATCGCGGCACGGCGCTGGCATTGTCCGACCTGCTGGCCGGCAACCTGCAGATCCTAACCGGCGGCACGACGACGATGCTGCCCTACATCAAGAGCGGCAAGGTGCGCGGTCTTGCCATCAGCTCGCGCACCCGGCTGGCCGCGGCGCCCGATATCCCGTCCTACGGTGAGCAGGGCTACCCCACGCTCGATTTCAATCTGTGGCACGGCATGATCGGACCCAAGGGGATTCCGGCGGACATCGTGTACCGGATGAACACGGAACTGGATGCAGTGCTCAGGAGCCCCGAAGTCTCCGGGCGTCTCGCGGCAGACGGTGTGCTGGCCGTGGGCGGAACCCCCGAGGCATTCATGACGACGATCCGGGCCGAAGTCGCGCGCTGGCAGACCTTCATTCAACGGACCGGCCTGAAGCTGGAATAACGCTTCTAACGCTTGGTGAGGCCGCCGATCGGCGTCGGCGGCGGCAGGTCGGCGTCGCGCCAACCGCCGCCCAGCGCCTTCACCAGGTTGGCGCTGGCGATCAGACGGCTTTGCCGGATGTTCAGCAGGGTCTGCTCGGCCGACAGCGCCGACGTCTGGGTCTGCACCACGGTCGTGTAGGGCACGGTGCCGATCAGGTACTGGTTGAGCGACAACCGTTCGGCCTCGCGGGCGGACGCAACGGCGGCGCGCTGGATCTGCTCCTGCTGGACGAGAATACGCTGCTGGGCGAGGGCGTCCTCGACCTGCTGGAAGGCCGTCAATACGGTCTGGCGGTAGGTCGCCACGGTGTTGTCGTAGCCGGCCCGCGCGCCCTCGACCTGGGCGGCACGGGCGCCGCCGTCGATGAGCGTCGCGGCGAGCTGGGGCCCGAGCGACCACACCGAGGAGCCGAGCTGAAGCAGCGTTCCCAGGCCGCCGCTCAGGAAGGTGATGGCGCCGCCCAGCGAGATATTCGGATAGTAGGCAGCCTGCGCCACGCCGATCCTGGCGTTGGCTGACGCCATCAGGCGCTCGGCCGCGGCGATGTCGGGCCGCCGTTCCAGCAGTGCCGATGGTACGCCGGCATCGACCGTCGGCACCCGCTCCGGCGCTGTCCCGGGTTCGAGGTTGAATTCGGACGGCGCCTTGCCGATCAGCACGGCGATCGCATGCTCGTACTGGGCGCGTGCGATGCCTTCGGCCACCAGAAGCGACCGCGCCTGTTCGTAGAGGGTCTGCGCCTGGGCGAGATCGACGCGGGAGGCGATACCGGCATCGACCTGGTTGCGGGCGATCGTCAGCGAACGCGCATAGGCCGCCACGGTCGCCTGATAGAGCCGCGTCCGTTGGTCGGAGATCCGAAGCGAGAAATAGTTGATGGCGAGGTCGGCCTGGGCGGACAGGCGCGCCGCCGCGAGATCGCCGGCACTGGCCTGGGCCGCCGCCGAATCGCTTTCGATGGTGCGCCGGATGCTGCCCCAGACGTCGATCTCCCAGGCGAGCGCAAAGCCGCCGGAGTACTGGCTCGCGGTACTGGTGATATTGCCATTCTGGTTCGTGGAGACAACGGCGGTGCCGCCGCCGCGGAGCGCACCCGTGCCGGTCTGCTGCGCGCCGGCGGTCCCTGTGATCGAGGGATAGAGGCCTGACTGGTCCTGGCGAACGAGCGCGCGCGCCTGGCGATAGGCCGCTTCGGACGCCTTCAGCGTCTGGTTGGAGATGTCGACCTGGGCCGCCAGCCCGTCGAGCGTCGGATCGCCGTAGATCTGCCACCACGGCCCGCGATCGACAGTGTCGTTGGGCATTGCCGGGCGGAAGCCCATGGTCTCCTTGAACTCGGGCGTCGGCGGCGCGGCCGGCGGCGGCCGCTGGTAGTCCGGGCCGACCAGGCACCCCGACAACAACGCCAGGCAAAGCAGGGCTGCAAGCCGCCTCATGCCGGCACCCCGGCGCTGCCCATGGCGCGGGCAATCCGGCTGGGACGATCACGGTCGCGGCGGCGGAAGCGATCGAGATAGAGGTAGATCACCGGTGTCGTGTAGAGGGTCAGGATCTGGCTCACAATCAGGCCGCCGATGATCGAGATGCCGAGCGGCCGGCGCAGTTCGGCGCCTTCGCCGAAGCCGATCGCCAGCGGCAGCGCGCCCAGGATGGCCGCCATGGTCGTCATCAGGATGGGCCGGAAGCGCAGCAGGCAAGCCTCGTGGATGGCGACGCTCGGGTCGAGGCCCTCGTTGCGCTCACGCTCCAGTGCCACGTCGATCATCATGATGGCGTTCTTCTTGACGATACCGATCAGCAGCAGCACGCCGATCATGGCGATGATGCTGAATTCCACGCCACCGACCCGCAGCGCCAGCAGCGCACCGATGCCGGCCGACGGCAGGGTCGACAGGATGGTGAGCGGGTGAATGTAGCTCTCGTAGAGGACGCCGAGCACGATGTAGACGGCGGCCAGCGCCGCCAGCACGAGCAGGAGCTGGTTGGTCGACGACTGCTGGAAGGCCCGCGCCGTGCCCTGGAATGAGCCGTGGATGGAGGCCGGCATGCCGATCTCGGCCATCACGCCATTCACGTAGGCGATGGCGTCGCTCAGCGTCTTGTCCGGCGCCAGGTTGAACGAGATCGTGCTGGCGACGAACAGGCTCTGATGGTTGACGGCAAGCGGCGTGGTGCCGAATTCGTAGCGCGTCACCGCGGAGAGCGGCACCATCGTCTCGGGCGCCGTGCTGACCGCGGCACCGGTCGATGCCGAACCGCGGCCGCTCACGGCGATCTGGTTGGTGCGCTGGTTGCGGACCGCCTGGGACGGATCGACGGCACCGGCCGCCTGGGCTGTCGAAGGCGGCGCCGCCGAGACGATGGCGCCGGTGGCCTGGGCGCCGCTGATCGCGCCGCCGGAGGTACTGACATAGATGTCCTTCAGGGTTTCCGGATTCTCCCAGTTCTCGGGCGAGACCTCCATCACCACATGATACTGGTTGAGCGCGTTGTAGATGGTCGAGACCTGGCGCTGGCCGAAGGCGTCGTAGAGGGCCGCCGAGATGCCGCGCGTAGAAACGCCGAGACGGCTGGCGGCATCGCGGTCGATGGTGAGATTGACCTGCAGGCCACGCTGCTGCTGGTCGGAATCGACGTCGGTGATGACCGACGAGTCAGCCTTCAATGCCTCGACCAGCTTCGGGCCCCAGTTATAGAGATCGGGCAGCGAATCGGCCTGCAGGGTGAATTGGTACTGGGCGTTGGCCTGGCGGCCGCCGACCCGGATGTCCTGCACCGCCTGCAGGAAGAGCACGGCACCGGGCACCTGGGCGAGGCGCGGGCGCAGGCGGGCGATCACCTGGTCGGCCGATTCCTTGCGCTCGGCCAGCGGCTTCAGGGAGGCGAAGACGAAGCCCGAGTTCGTCTGGAAGCCGCCGGTGAAGCCCGCGGCGCTTTCGATCGCCGGATCGGTGCGAATGATCTCCATGAACTGACGGAACTTCCGGCGCATCGCCTGGAACGAGATGCTCTGGTCGGCCCGGATGCCGCCGACGATGCGGCCGGTATCCTGCTGCGGAAAGAAGCCCTTGGGGATGGTGACGTAGAGGTGGATGTTGAGCAGTACGGTCGCGAGGAACACCAGCATCGTCAGCAGGGGATGGCGCAGCACGACCCCGAGACTGCGCCCGTAGACCGACTGCAGCGCGCCGAAGGCCCGCTCGCTCGCGCGGAAGAACATCCCTTCCTTCCGGGCATCGTGCGGACGCAGCACGAAGGCGCACATCATGGGCGTCGTCGTGAGCGACACGACCATGGAGATGAGAATGGCGATCGAGAGCGTGACGGCAAACTCGCGGAACAGACGCCCGACGATACCGCTCATCAGCAGGATCGGGATGAATACCGCGATCAGCGACAGGCTCATCGAAACGACGGTGAAGCCGACCTCACGGGCGCCCTGCAGCGCCGCGTCGACCCGCGACATACCGGCCTCGATATGGCGCGAGATGTTCTCCAGCACGATGATGGCGTCGTCGACGACGAAGCCCGCGGCGATGGTCATGGCCATCAGCGACAGATTGTTGAGGCTGTAGCCCAGCAGGTACATGGCGCCGAACGTGCCGATCAGCGACACCGGCACCGCGATGGCCGCCACGAAACCGGCGCGGGCCGAGCGCAGGAAGGCGAAGGTCACCAGCACGACCAGGATCACGCTGATGATCAGTGCCTGCTCGACCTCCCGCAGCGAGGCCCGGATCGTCGTCGTGCGATCGCTCACCACCGCAAGATCGACGTCGTTGGGCAGCGACGCCTGGAGCTCGGGCAGCAGCTCCTTCACCTCGTCGACCATCTCGATGATATTGGCGTCAGGCTGCTTGTAGATGATGACCAGCACGGACCGCTTGCCGTTTGCCTGGCCTTCGTTGCGGATATTCTCGACCGAATCGATGACCTCGGCCACATCCGACAGCCGCACCGGTGAGCCATTGCGCCAGCCGATGATCAGGTCGCGATACTCGTCGGCCACCCGGGCCTGGTCGTTGGCGTAGATCTGGTAGCGCCGCTCGCCGACCTCGAGGGCGCCCTTGGGCGCATTGGCATTGGCGGCGGCAAGAGCCGCGCGCACGCTTTCGAGCCCGATGCGGTACTTGGTGAGCGCGGCGGGGTTGATCTCGACGCGGACTGCCGGCAGCGAACTGCCGCCCAGCGTCACCTGGCCGACACCCGAGACCTGCGACAGCTTCTGCTGCAGGACATTGGACGCGGCATCGAAGAGCCGGCCCTGGCCCAGCGTATTGGAGGTAAGCGCCAGGACCAGCACCGGCGCGTCGGCGGGATTGACCTTGCGATACTGCGGATTGCTCCGCAGGTCGCTCGGCATGTCGGCGCGGGCGGCATTGATGGCCGCCTGTACGTCCCGCGCCGCGCCGTCGATGCTGCGCGACAGGTCGAACTGCAGGGTGATGCGCGAATTTCCGACGGAACTCGACGAGGTGATCTCGCTCACGCCCGCGATCGCGCCCAGCCGCCGCTCGAGCGGCGTCGTCACGCTGGTGGCCACCGTCTCCGGCGAAGCTCCGGGCAGGTTGGCGGTGACCTGGATGGTGGGAAAGTCGACCTTGGGCAGCGGCGACACCGGCAGGCCGGTGAAGGCCACCATGCCGGCCAGCGCCAGCCCGATCGTCAGCAGGGTCGTGGCGACCGGCCGGGCGATGAAGGGAGCGGACAGGTTCACGGCTGGGGAGCCTCGGGCACCCCGACCAGAGGATGGCGCGGCGTGTCGAGCGGCTGGCCGCGCAGCCGGCGGCCGAGCCGGTCGAAGGCGAGGTAGATCACGGGCGTCGTGAATAGCGTCAGGACCTGGCTCACGATCAGGCCGCCCACGATGGTGAGGCCGAGCGGATGGCGAAGCTCCGATCCCGTGCCCGTACCCAGCATCAGCGGCAGGGCACCGACCATCGCCGCCACCGTCGTCATCAGGATCGGGCGAAAGCGCAGCAGGCAGGCCTGGTGGATGGCCTCGCGCGGCGTCTTGCCCTGGTGGCGTTCGGCATCGAGCGCGAAGTCGATCATCATGATGGCGTTCTTCTTCACGATGCCGATCAGCAGCACGATGCCGATGATGGCCACGACACTGAGGTCCGAACCCGCCAGCATCAGCGCCAGCAGCGCGCCGATACCGGCCGACGGCAGGGTGGACAGGATCGTGATCGGGTGGATGTAGCTCTCATAGAGCACGCCCAGCACGATGTAGACCGTGACGATGGCAGCCAGGATGAGCAGAAGCTGGCTGTTCAGCGACTTCTGGAAGGCGAGCGCCGCGCCCTGGAAATGGGTGGTGATCGACCGCGGCATGCCGATCTCGCGCTGGGCGGCGACGATCGCGTCGACGGCATGGCCAAGCGCTACACTCGGCGCCAGGTTGAAGGAGATCGTGGTTGCCGGAAATTGTCCGAAGCGGTCGAGCCTGAGCGGCGCGGCGCGCTCCTCGAAGGTGGCGATCGCCGACAGCGGCACCTGCTTGCCGCTCGCCGAGCCCGGCAAATAGAGGTTGGCGAGCGCATCCAGCGAGCGTGCCATCGAAGGTTCGACTTCGTAGATCACCCGATACTGGTTCGACTGGGTGTAGACCGTCGACACGATGCGCTGGCCGAAGGCATCGTAGAGGACGTTGTCGACCGTCGCGGTGGTGACGCCGAAGCGTGCCGCCGCGTCGCGATCGACCTTGATGAACATCGACAGTCCTTTGTTCTGCAGGTCGCTGGTGACGTCGACGATCTCGGGCAGCTTCTGCAGCCGGTCGACGAGACGTGGCACCCAGACTTCGAAGTCCTCCGGTCGGGCGCTTTCCAGGACGAACTGGTACTGGGTGCGGCTGACCGTCGAATCGATCGTGAGATCCTGCGCCGGCTGCATGTAGAGCGAGATGCCCGGGACCGTGGCGGTATCGTGCTGCAGGCGCCGGATGACCTCGCTCGCGGTCAGATCGCGCTGGCTACGCGGCTTGAGGTTGATCAGCATCCGCCCCGAGTTCAGCGTCGGGTTGGTGCCGTCGACGCCGATGAAGGACGTCAGGCTCTCGACGTCGGGGTCGCTCAGGATGGCCTCGACCAGGGCGCGCTGGCGTTCGCGCATCGCCTCGAAGGAAACGCTCTGGGGCGCCTCGGTGACGGCCTGGATCAGGCCGTTGTCCTGCACCGGAAAGAAACCCTTGGGCACGACGACGTAGAGCAGCACGGTCAGCACGACCGTCCCGACGGCGACGAGAAGCGTCAGCACCTGGTGGCGAAACACCACGACCAGCCAGCGGTCGTAGAGGTCGATCAGCCGCGCGAACCAGCGCGCCCCCAGCGCCTGCGTCTCGGCATGGACCTCGGCGCGGGGATCGGAATGGGCATCGGCTGCAGGCGCGCCGGCTCCCGCCACCGGCCGCTGCTTCAGCAGATGGGCGCACATCATCGGCACCAGGGTGAGCGACACCACGGCCGAGATCAGGATGGTGACGGACAGGGTGACCGCGAATTCGCTGAACAGCCGGCCCACCACGTCGGCCATAAAGAGAAGGGGAATGAGGACGGCGATCAGCGACACGGTGAGCGAGACCACGGTGAAGGCGATCTGGCGCGATCCCTTGAGGGCCGCCTCTTTGGGATCATCGCCGCGCTCGATGTAGCGGGCGATGTTCTCGATCATGACGATGGCGTCGTCGACGACGAAGCCGGTGGCGATGGTGAGCGCCATGATCGACAGGTTGTTGAGGCTGAAGCCCGCCAGGTACATGACGGCCAGCGTGCCGACCAGCGACAGCGGCACCGAAAGGCTCGGGATGAGCGTCGCGCGCGCGTCGCCCAGAAAAGCGAAGATGACCGCGACCACGAGGACCACCGCGAAGGTGAGTTCGATCTGCACGTCGCGCACCGAGGCGCGGATGGTGAGCGTGCGATCGGTGACGATGGCAACGTCGAGCGCCACCGGCAGGGAATCGCGAAGCTGCGGCAGCAGCGCCTTGATGCGGTCGACGACCTCGATGACGTTGGCGCCGGGCTGGCGCTGGACGTTCACGATCACGGCCGGCGTGTTGTTCACCCAGGCGGCGATGCGGTTGTTTTCCTGGGACTCCTCGACGGTGGCGACGTCCTTGAGACGGACGGGCGCGCCGTTGCGGTAGGCGACGATGACGTCGCGGAAGATGGCGGGGTCGGTGATCTGGTCGTTGGCGTTGATCGTGTAGGCCCGCGCCGGGCCGTCGAAATTTCCCTTGGGCGTGTTGACGTTGGCGTTGGTGATCGTGGTGCGCAGATCGTCGATGTTGAGTCCGTAGGCCGCCAGCGCCGTGGGGTTGGCGCGGATGCGGACGCCGGGCTTCTGGCCGCCTTCGAGGCTCACCAGGCCGACACCGGCGACCTGGGAGATCTTCTGGGCGAGCCGCGTGTCGACTAGGTCATGGACCTTGGTGAGAGCCTCGGTCTTCGAGGTGACGGCGAGCGTCAGCACGGGCGCGTCGGCCGGATTGACCTTGGCGTAGATCGGCGGCGCCGGCAGGTCGCCGGGCAGAAGATTGCCGGCGGCATTGATGGCCGCCTGGACCTGCTGTTCGGCGATGTCGAGGCCGAGTGTCAGGTCGAACTGCAGCGTGATCGCCGAGGCGCCGGCCGAACTGGTCGACGTCATCTGGTTGAGGCCGGGCATCTGGCCGAATTGCCGCTCGAGCGGTGAGGTGACCGAGGACGTCATGACCTCGGGGCTGGCGCCGGGATAGAGCGTAAGCACGCGGATCGTCGGGTAATCGACCTGCGGCAGCGCCGACAGCGGCAGGAATTTGTAGGCGATCATGCCCACCAGCATGATCGCCACCATCAGCAGCGAGGTGCCGACCGGGCGCTCGATGAAAAGCCGCGACGGATTCATGTCGCGGCCGGACTACTGGTTGGACCGGGCCGGCCGTCCTGCGCCGCCGCCCGGGGGCGCCGCCGCGACGGGCGAGCCGGACGTGCCTCTCGGGCCAGCCGAAGGCTTGCGGATCTTGGCGCCCTCGCGCAGCCGGTCGGTGCCGTCGATGACGACCTGGTCGCCGACCTGCAGGCCCTTCGTGATGGCCACCCTCTCGCCGTCGGTCGCGCCGAGTTCGACGACGCGGATCTCGACCGTGTCGTCGGCCTTGACCAGATAGACGAAGATTCCGGGCTGGCCGCGCTGGATGGCGGCGACGGGAACGATCGTCGCATCCTTCACGGTGTCGACCAGCAGGCGGACGTTCACGAACTGGTTGGGGAACAGGCTCTCGTCAGTGTTGTCGAAGATGGCGCGGAGTTTCACGGTGCCGGTGGTCGTGTCGATCAGATTGTCGGTCGTATCGAGCTTGCCGACGGCCAGTTCGGCCTTCTGCGCGCGGTCGAGGACCCTCACTTCGAGGGCGGCGCCCGACCGTAGCCGCTGGCGCACCGGCGGCAGGGTATCCTCCGGGATGGGGAAGATCACGGAGATCGGCTGGATCTGGATGATGACGCAGATGCTGGTGGCATCGCCCATCGTCACGTAGTTGCCCTTGTCGACCAGGCGCAGGCCGATGCGCCCGGTCAGCGGGGCGACGATCTTGGTGTAGGTGACGTTGAGCTTGGCGGCATCGACCAGCGCCTGGTCGATGACCAGCGCCGCTTCATATTGGCGGACCAGGGCGGCCTGGGTGTCGAGCTGCTGACGGGCGATGGAGTCCTGGGCGACCAGCTTTTTATAGCGTTCGTGGTCGACCTGGGCGTTCTTCAGCAGGGCCTCGTCGCGTTGCATCTGGCCTTGGGCCTGCTGCAGGGCCACGTCGTAAGGCCGCGGATCGACCACGGCCAGAAGCTCGCCCTGCTTGACGAGCTGGCCTTCCTTGAAAAGCACCTCGACGAGCTGGCCGGTGATCTGGGTCTTGACGTTGACGGTATTGAGCGGCGTCACCGTTCCCAGTGCCCGCAGCACCACGGGAATATCCCCCTTGGCGGCCGTCGCCAGCCCGACCGGCACGGCAGCGCCGGCCGCGGCCCGACCTGCCGAGGTCGAGCTGGGTGCAGAAGTTCCTCTCTGCGAAATATACCAGCCAGCGCCAGCCACGACAGCGAGCCCCACGCCGATCCCGAGAAGGGTCCGCAGCCGTTTCATCGTCCTATTCGCCCCCTTGAAGACAGTCCGTCTGTTGTACGAACGGAACCGCCTGAGTCTCCCCCGACGTTCGGCGCGGCGCAAGGCACGGAGATTTACGGGCCTGACCCCCTGGATAAAGCACCAGGGGCAAAAGGGTTCCCGAATCCCGGCGGACTTGGCGAAAAGAGGCGGTCGTTCAGTCGGCCGCCTTCTCCGGCGCATCCTTCTCCGGGACGTAGAGCGCGTGGCCACCGGCCCGGAACTTCTCGCTCATCTCGTCCATGCCCTTCTTGGCGTACTCCCGGATGTCCTGGGTGATCCGCATGGAGCAGAACTTCGGCCCGCACATCGAGCAGAAGTGCGCCGTCTTATGCGCCTCCTTGGGCATCGTCTCGTCGTGGAACTTCTCGGCCGTCGCCGGATCGAGCGAGAGGTTGAACTGATCCATCCAGCGGAAGTCGAAGCGCGCCTTGGAGAGCGCATCGTCGCGCAGGCGGGCGGCGGGATGGCCCTTGGCGAGATCGGCGGCGTGGGCCGCGATCTTGTAGGTGATGACGCCCACCTTCACGTCGTCGCGGTCGGGCAGGCCCAGATGCTCCTTGGGCGTGACGTAGCAGAGCATCGCCGTGCCGAACCAGCCGATCATGGCGGCGCCGATGCCCGAGGTGATGTGGTCGTAGCCCGGCGCGATGTCGGTCACGAGCGGTCCCAGCGTATAGAACGGCGCCTCGCCGCATTCCTTAAGCTGCTTGTCCATGTTGGCCTTGATCTTGTGCATGGGCACGTGACCTGGGCCCTCGATCATGACCTGGCAGCCCTTGTCCCAGGCAACCTTGGTGAGCTCGCCCAGCGTGGTGAGTTCGGCGAACTGCGCCTCGTCGTTGGCGTCGGCATTGCAGCCCGGCCGCAGGCCGTCGCCCAGCGAGAACGAGACGTCGTACTTGCGCATGATGTCGCAGATGTCGCCGAAGTGCTCGTAGAGGAAGCTCTCGCGATGCTCGGTCAGGCACCATTGCGCCATCATCGAGCCGCCGCGGCTCACGATCCCGGTCACGCGCTTGGCCGTGAGCGGTACATGGGCCAGCCGCACGCCAGCATGGATGGTGAAATAGTCGACGCCCTGTTCGGCCTGCTCGATCAGCGTGTCGCGGAAGACCTCCCACGACAGCTTGGTCGGGTCGCCGCCCACTTTCTCCAGCGCCTGGTAAATCGGCACGGTGCCGATCGGCACCGGGGCGTTGCGCACGATCCATTCGCGCGTGTCGTGGATATTGCGGCCAGTCGAGAGATCCATGACCGTATCGGCGCCCCAGCGGATCGCCCACACCATCTTCTCGACCTCTTCCTCCATCGAGGAAGTGACCGCCGAATTGCCGATGTTGGCGTTGATCTTCACCAGGAAATTGCGGCCGATGATCATCGGCTCGAGCTCGGTGTGATTGATGTTGGCCGGGATGATGGCGCGGCCAGCAGCGATTTCGCTGCGTACGAACTCCGGCGTGATGAAGGCCGGCAGGGCCGCCCCGAAGCTCTCGCCATCGGCCAGCCTCTCCTCGGCGTCCTCGAGCATCTCCTTGCGGCCGAGGTTTTCGCGCGCGGCGACGTAGATCATCTCCTTGGTGACGATGCCCGCGCGGGCGAACTCGAACTGGGTGATCGGCTTGCCGTCGAGACCGCGCAACGGCCGCTGCGTGTTGGGGAACGGCTGCAGGGCCGAGGCCTTGACGTTGCCGTTGTCGATCGGCGCGATTGGCCGGCCGTCGTATTCCTCGACGCCGCCGCGTTCGATCACCCAGGCGCGGCGCGTGCGCGCCAGGCCCTTGCGGACGTCGATCGTCACCGACGAATCGCTATAGGGACCGGTCGTGTCGTAGACCCGCACGGGCGGTTCGGCGGCACTTGAAAGCGTGATCTCGCGCAGGGGCACGCGGATATCGGGAGCTGCATCGGGTGAAACGTAGACCTTGGCCGAGGACGGCAGCGGTCCGGTGGTGACTTTGGGCTGTAACGGCGTCGAAACGATAGTGTCCATGACGAGGATCTCCCGTGGCTGAAGACAGACGGAGATCCGGCGTTGTCGTGCAAAGGAGGCAGCATCCAGTCCCTTCGCCGGCATGACCCGGATCAGGTTCAAAGGGTCACCGCGCTGTCGCCACGTCGTGGCGGCCGTCGGTATCTCAGCCCCTTGTCGGGACCCCCCTTGGACACACGGAGCCTATGCCGAACCGGACGCGAAGGAAACCCGCGTCGAGTGCGGCGCTGTGGACGCGTCGACAGCAGTAGATCTGCGAGTTGGTCTAAACGACCTTGGCTTCGCGCATTTCCGCGACTTCGGCCGGCGAATAGCCCGCCTCGCCCAGCACCTCATCGGTGTGCTGGCCGAGCGTTGCCGGCGGACGATCGACCGAACCGCCGCCGTGTTCCAGGCGGAAGCCCGAGCCGATCACCTTGATCGGTCCGTGCTCGGTCTCGACGGTCTGCAGCACGGTGCGATGCTGGAAGAGATCGAGCTGGGCGGTCTCGGGAATCGAATGCACACGGCCGGCCGGGATGTCGTTCTTCGAGAAGCGCTCGATCCAGTCAGCCGACGTCTGCGTCTTCATGGCCGCCTCTATGATCTCGTGCAGCGCGGTGTTGTTGGCGATGCGCGTCGGCCAATCGGAGAAGCGCGGATCGGCGAGCGTATCGTCGCGCCCCAGCGCCTTCATCAGGCGCTGGAACTGCGGATCGGTCATGACGGCGAGCACGATCCAGCCGTCCTCGGTCTTGAAGAGATTGCCGGTGGGCTTGCGCGTCACCGACAGGTTCGCGGCCTGCTCGTGCACGCGGCCGGTGATCATATGCTCGGTGAACTGCTGGGCGAGGTAGCCCATCACCGCGTCGATCATAGCGACGTCGACGAGCTGGCCCTTGCCGGTATGGGTGCGCTGATACAGCGCCGAGGCGACGCCGAAGGCCGCCGTCGCACCCGACATCACGTCGGCGCCGGCGAAGCCCACGCGCGTCGGCCCATTGTTCTCGAAGCCCGTGATCGACATCAGCCCGGACATCGCCTGGATCATGCCATCGAACGCCGCCGTCTTGGCCTGTGGGCCGACCTGGCCGAAGCCCGACACCGCGCAGTAGATCAGCTTGGGATTGATCTGCTTCAGCGTTTCATAGCCGAGGCCGAGCTTCTCCATCACGCCGGGCCGGAAGTTCTCCATCACCACGTCGGCCGTCTCGACCAGCCGCTTGACGATCTCGAGCGCCTTGGGCTTCTTGAGATCGAGCGTGATCGAACGCTTGCCCGAATTGACCGCGATCCAGGGCGCTGCGAGGCCGCGCTTCTCCCAGGCATCCTTGCGGTTGCCGAAGCGCATGTCGTCGCCTTCGCGCGACTCGATCTTGATGACGTCGGCGCCCAGCAAGGCGAGTTGATAGGTGCCGTAAGGCCCCGCCAGTACGCGCGTAAAATCGAGGATTTTCACCCCAGAGAAAGGCTTGCTCATGTCGACGGTGATCCTAGGCGACGCCCGCCTGTTTGCGTTGGTTGAGCGCCACCTGCTTCACCTTGTCGAACTCGGCGCGCCGCTTGGCGACCTCTTCCGGCGGCATGCGGGCGATGTTGTTGTAGTCGTTCTTCCAGTCGCCATCCTCGGTCCAGCGCAGCGGCGACTGCACCGTGGTGCGCGGACCCACGGCGCTCTCGAACACTTTTAGCGCCAGGTCGAGCGTGAAGGCCTGGGTGTCGGGCTCGTGCGGCTTGCCGCAGGAATTGCCGAGCGGGAAGTCGCTGAACAGGAAGCGCGGCACGCCGGTGTATTCGACGATGTCCTTGGCCGCTCCCATGACCACCGTCGGGATGCCGTTCCGTTCGAGATATCGGGCGACCAGACTCACGGTCTGGTGGCAGACGGGTCAAGTCGGCACAAGCAGCGCGGCGTCGACCTGGTCCTGGCGGCAGCGTGCCAGGATTTCCGGCGCATCGGTTTCCAGGGTCACGCGCTGGCTGCGGTTGGTCGGCGCGCCATGGAAGCGCGGCGCCAGCTTGAAGCGGCCTTCGGCCGCGAACTTGCGCATCAGCGGCAGCGGGAACCAGGTGTTGCTGTCCTTCGCCGTCGTGTGCTTGCGGTCGTAGCCGATGTGGCTGATGCGCGTGTCGTGGTCGACCGCGGTGTCGCCCGAAAAGACCGTATAGAATTTGGCGCCCGCATTGTAGAGCGCGCCAGGGCCCTGATCGCCCTTGTCGGGCTGATAGGGCGCCGCCGTGGTGATCAGTGCCAGCGTACTGTCCTTCAGCGGCTTCTTTACCGGCTGGAACGGCGCATCGACATAGTGGGCCCAGCGATAGGGATTGTCGTAGCCGAGTGCCAGATAATAGTCGCGCGTGCGGCGCATGTAGTCGAGCGGAACGTCGTACTCCGGCGCGAAATTCATGGTGTCGGTCATACGTGAAACCTGGGACTCGTCCGCTCTGAAGTCAAACCTAGAGACCGAGAAACCCGAGGTCGAGTTTCCCACTGCGGACCGGCGGGCACCAATAGTAGCCGCCGGTGACCGGACGCGAATAGGCGAAGGTGGCGTCGACGATGCCGTCGTCGAGGCCGGCCATGCGCCGCATGACCCGCTCATAGGCGTCGAGCGAGCGGCCGTAGGCGATGAATTCCAGGCCCTGGCCCCACACGGTCGCCCACGGCATCGAGCGGCGCATCATGAAGGCGGGCGGGTCGAAGTCCTCCTGCGTGCTGCGCTTGACGTGCGACGTCGCGGGCGCGCGCGGCAGTTCGGCATTGTCGCGCCGGCGGCGGCCCATCATGGCGTCCCGGACCTTTTCCGAATGACTGTTGAAGTAGTCGAGGTCGTGCTCCCAGCGCTGCACGGCGACGAAACTCGACCCGGCGAGGCCCTTGCCTGTCTCGACGACAGCCGCCTTGGCCGCGGCCTTGCCCTTGGGGTTCTCCGTGCCGTCCTCGTAGCCCGTGACGTCGCGATGGTCGCCATAGATGAAGGTCGGCATCGAATCGGCCAGGACGAACGCCTCGGCGGTGAGCGCCTCGACCTTCCTGAAGATGTCGAAGACGCCGCCCTGATTGGCGGCCGTCACCAGGATCCACAGCGGCTGCTGGGTCGACGGCACGCCGCAGCCGGGCGCCGACATCGCCGGAAAGGGACGCAAGCCCGGGATCTGCCGGCCGATCGCCTTGGCCAGCGGCTCGCCGATGCCCACCGTGCCCCAGGCCGGCTCGAAGCCGGCCGCCAGGCCGCGCAACGCCTCGTTCGCATCGGCCCCGCTTGCCAGCGCGTAGCACAGGGAAAGTCCGCTGAAGGGAGACGGCGCCAGGATGTAGGGCTGCGATGAAGCTGTTGTCATCGCCAACACCTACCCGACGCCCGGGAATGATGACAAGCCGGCGACCAGCCCGTAGCGTTGCCAAAAGAGAGACCAAAAAATCAAGGGGGCCAGGAAATGATCGGACTGAACCGCCGCGCCGTGCTGGGTGCAGCCTCGGCGCTCGCCGTGGCGCCCGGGGCATCGGCACAGGCTTTCCCGACCAAGCCCATGCGTTTTCTCGTGCCCTATCCGGTCGGCGGCATCGTCGACATCGTGGCGCGCTCGGTCGCCGATCCCATGCAGGCCGACCTCGGACAGCCCGTCGTGGTCGAACCGAAACCCGGCGGCAACTCCACGCTCGCCACGGCCATGATCCCGCAGGCGCCGGCCGACGGTTACACTTGGCTGATGTCGACCATTTCCCAAGTCGTGGTGCCGCATCTCCAGCCGGTGCCCTACGACGCGCTGGCCGATTTCCAGCCCGTCGCGCTGATCGCCATCGCGACCGCGGTGGCCACGGTCAATCCCGAGGTGCCGGTGAAGACCTTGGCGGAGCTGGTCGAGTATGGCCGGGCCAATCCCGGCAAGCTCAACTATCTCAACCCGGGCAATGGCTCCTCGGTCCATCTGTCGGCCGAACTGCTGAAGCACCAGTACAAGTTCGACATGACCTCGGTACCCTATCGCGGCATTCCACCGGGACTGCCCGATCTCCTGGAGGGCCGCCTGCAGGTCGGCATGCTGCCCGGGCCGCTCGCGCTGCAGCATATTCAATCCGGCAAGCTGCGGGCGCTGGCCGTGCTGGCCGGCCAGCGCCTGCCCAGCCTGCCCGACGTGCCGACCTTCGCCGAGGCCGGTTTCGCCGACGCCCAGGTGGTGAGCTGGTACACCATCGCCGTCCGCGCCGGCACGCCGGGCACCATCGTCGAGCGCCTGCACGGCTCGGCGATGAAGGCTCTGCAGAGTGCCGAAACCCGCGACCGCCTGACCCGGGCGGGATGCGAGGTGCCGGCGCCGCGATCGCCCGCCGACGTGATGGCGATGTGGAAGGCCGACTACGCGCGCTACGGCAAGCTGGTCAAGGAAGCCGGCATCAAGGGCGAAAGCTGACAGCCAAAGCTGACAGCCATGTAACGCTGCAGCCATAGTGCGGCCCAACTCCTGCACGCTATATAGGACGTCGAAACGGCTGGCTCGGGGAGCGCATCGGATGGCGATCGGACGGCGCGGCATACTGGCGGGCGGCGCAGCCCTCTGGGCCGGCGGCGGGGGATTCGGCGGGCCGGCAATCCTGCAGGCGCAGAACGCCTCCAAGGTGCACGTGAGCCATGGCTTCGCCATGCACGGCACGCCGAAATATGCCGCCGACGCGAGCTCCCCCGACTATCTCGACCCCGCGGCGCCCAAGGGCGGAAGCGTCCGGCTGGGCGCGCGTGGAACCTTCGATTCGCTGCACCCTTTCATCGTCAAAAGCGTTCCGGCGGCCGGCATCACGCAAATCTGGGACACGCTGTGCTGGAATTCGCGCGACGAGGCCTCGACCGAGTACGGCCTGATCGCCGAGACGATCGAATGGCCGGACGACCGGTCGTGGGTCGCCTTCACGCTGCGGCCGCAGGCGCGCTGGCACGACGGCAGCCCGATCACCGTCGAGGACGTGATCTTCTCGCTCGATATCCTGAAGACCAAGGGCACGCCGATCTACGGGCTCTACTATCACGACGTGGTCAAGGCCGAGAAAGTCGGCGACCGCAAGGTGCTGTTCAGCTTCCGCGACAACACCAACAAGGAGCTGCCGCTGATCCTGGGCCAGCTCCCGGTCCTGCCGTCCAAATGGTGGGCCAGCCGCGACTTCGAGAAGGTCTCGCTCGAAGTGCCCATGGGCAGCGGCGCCTACAAGGTCGATTCCTTCGACGTCGGGCGCGCTATCGCCTACCGCCGGGTCGACGACTGGTGGGCCAAGGACCTCTGGATGAATCGCGGCCGCAACAACTTCGACGTCATCCGCTACGAATACTATCGCGACGTCACCGTGCAGTTCGAAGCCTTCAAGGGCGGCGACCTCGACATCCGCCAGGAGAACATCGCGCGCAATTGGGCGACGGCCTACGACATTCCCGCGGTGCGCGACGGCCGCATCCAGCGCGCCGAGATCAAGCACGAGTTGCCGACCGGGATGCAGTGTTTCGCCTTCAACACCCGCCGCGACTACTTCAAGGACCGTCGCGTGCGCGAGGCGATCGCCACGATGTTCGACTTCGCCTGGTCGAACAAGAACCTGTTCTACGGGATGTACAAGCGCAACATCTCGTTCTTCGGCAATTCCGAGCTCGCCTCGTCGGGTCTGCCGACGCCAGCCGAGCTGAAATACCTCGAGCCGCTGCGCGGCAAGATTCCTGAGGAAGTCTTCACCAAGGAATTCGCGCTCCCTGAATCGGACGGCACGGGCAACGTACGCGACCTGGCGCGCCGCGCGCTCACGCTCCTCAAGGACGCGGGCTGGGAGATCAAGGACGGCAAGATGACGGAGACGAAGACGGGCAAGAAGCTCGCCTTCGAGATGCTGCTGGGCGACGCCAGCTTCGAGCGCGTCACGCTGCCCTACAAGCAGAACCTCGAGCGCATCGGCATCGACATGAACGTGCGCACGGTCGACACGGCGCAATTCAAGCGCCGCGAGGACGAGTTCGACTACGACATGATGGTCGACGGCTTCGGCCAGTCGCTGTCGCCCGGCAACGAGCAGCGTGACTTCTGGGGATCGAAGGCGGCCGACAACAAGGGGGGCCGCAACACCATCGGCATCCGCGATGCCGCGATCGACGCCCTGATCGAGACGCTGATCGCCGCACCCGACCGCGAAAGCCTGATCGACGTCACGCGCGCGCTCGATCGCGTCCTGTTGTGGAATCATTTCGTGGTGCCGAATTGGCACAGCAACACGGCCTACGTAGCCTACTGGAACCGCTTCGGCCGTCCCCCCAAGTCGGCGCGCTACGCGCCCGTGGCCTTCGACACCTGGTGGATCGACGAAGCCAAGGATCGCGCCCTGCAACGCGAAAGGAAGTAGGGCGGCCGCCGTCCCATGCTCGCCTATATCCTGCGCCGCCTGATGCTCGTGGTGCCGACCCTGTTCGGCATCATGGTGATCAACTTCTTCATCGTTCAGGCAGCCCCCGGCGGGCCGGTCGAACAGATGATCTCCCAGATCCAGGGCACCGCCATCGGCGCGACCGAAAGGTTCTCCGGGTCGGCCTCGGGCGGCGAGATCACCCAGCGCAGCCAGGCCAATACCGGCGGCGAGGGCGGCGCCTATCGCGGCGCCCGCGGACTGCCGAAGGAGCTGATCGAACGCATCGAGAAGATGTACGGCTTCGACAAGCCGGCCTACGAACGGTTCGCGCTGATGCTGAAGAACTACGTCACCTTCGATTTCGGCGAGAGCTTCTTCCGTAACCGGCGCGTGGTCGACCTCATCATCGAGAAGATGCCGGTTTCGATCTCGCTCGGCCTGTGGACCACCCTGCTGGTCTACTTCGTCTCGATCCCGCTCGGCATCGCCAAGGCCGTCCGCGACGGCACGCGGTTCGACCTGTCGAGCTCGACCGTTCTCATCGTGCTGCACGCAATCCCGGGATTTCTGTTCGCCCTGCTGCTCGTCGTCCTGTTCGCCGGCGGCAGCTACTTCAAGTGGTTCCCGTTGCGCGGACTGGTGTCCGACGACTGGAGCTCGCTCGGCCTGATCGACAAGGGGCTCGACTATGCCTGGCATATGGCGCTGCCGATCGGCGCCATGGTGATCGGCGGCTTCACCACGCTCACCTTCCTCACCAAGAATTCCTTCCTCGAGGAAATCCACAAGCAGTACGTGCTGACGGCGCGCGCCAAGGGCCTGACCGAACGCCGCGTGCTGTACGGCCATGTCTTCCGCAATGCCATGCTGATCGTGGTCGCGGGCTTTCCGGCCGCCTTCATCGGCGTGCTGTTCACCGGTTCGCTGCTGATCGAGGTCATCTTCACGCTGGACGGCCTCGGCCTGCTCGGCTTCGAGGCGGCGCTCAATCGCGACTATCCGATCATGTTCGGCACGCTCTATTTCTTCGGCCTGATCGGCCTCGTCATGGGCATCCTGGGCGACGTCATGTACACCGTGGTCGATCCGCGGATCGATTTCGAGTCGCGCAGCTGATGACTCCGCTCAACCGGCGGCGTCTCGCCATCTTCCGATCGAGCCGGCGCGGCATGATCTCGCTTGTCGTGTTTGGGCTGCTGTTCTTCGTGTCGCTGTTCGCCGACCTGCTGGCCAACAACAAGCCGATCCTGATCCGCTACGACGGCGCCTTCTACTCGCCCATTCTCCGGGATTATCCGGAGACAACGTTCGGCGGCGAATTCCCGACCAACGCAGTCTACAGCGACGAGGAGCTGCAGAAGCTGATCCACGACAAGGGCTGGATCCTGTGGCCGCCCATTCCCTACAGCTACGACACGGTCCTCAAGGGCGACGGCCGCAAGGCATTGCTGCCGCCGTCGTGGGAACACCTGCTCGGCACCGACGACCAGGCCCGCGACGTGCTGGCCCGCCTGATCTACGGCTTCCGGATTTCGGTGCTGTTCGGCTTTGCGCTCACTCTCCTCAGCGCCGTGATCGGCATCGTCGCCGGCGCCGTGCAGGGCTATTTCGGCGGCCTCGTCGACCTGTTGATGCAGCGTTTCCTCGAAATCTGGTCGAGCATGCCGACCCTCTACCTCCTCATCATCCTGGCGAGTTTCATCCAGCCCGGCTTCTGGGTCCTGCTGGGCATCATGCTGCTGTTCAGCTGGATGTCGCTGGTCGGCCTGGTGCGGGCCGAGTTCCTGCGCGGCCGCAACTTCGACTATGTCCGCGCTGCCCGGGCGCTGGGCATGCTGGACGTGCGCATCATGTTCCGGCACATCCTGCCCAACGCCATGACCGCGAGCCTCACCTTCCTGCCGTTCATCCTGGCAGGCTCCGTCACCACGCTGACGTCGCTGGACTTCCTGGGCTTCGGCCTGCCGGTCGGCTCGCCGTCGCTGGGCGAACTGCTGCTGCAGGGCAAAAACAACCTCACCGCGCCATGGCTGGCGTTCACCGGCTTCTTCATCATCGCGCTCATGCTGTCGCTGCTGGTATTCATCGGCGAGGCGGTGCGCGACGCGTTCAACCCGCGCAAGGTGCCGGCATGAGCGATGACACCCTGCTTCAGGTCAAGGATCTATCGGTAACGTTCGGCGCCGGCGACAACGCCGTGCGGGCCGTCCGCGGCGTCAGTTTCGCGATCCGCCGCGGCGAGACCCTGGCGTTGGTGGGCGAGTCGGGCTCGGGCAAGTCGGTGACGGCGCTGTCGGTCCTGCAATTGCTGCCCTATCCGGTCGCCCACCATCCCACCGGCAGCATCCGCTTCCAGGGCCGCGAACTGGTGGGCGCGCCGGCGTCCGAGCTGCTGGCCGTGCGCGGCAACCGCGTGTCGATGATCTTCCAGGAGCCAATGACCTCGCTCAACCCGCTGCACACGATCGAGCGGCAGGTGAACGAGGTCCTGATCCTGCACAAGGGCCTGTCGCAGCAGGCGGCGCGCAAGCGCACGCTCGAACTGCTGGAACAGGTCGGCATTCCCGAGGCCGCCAAGCGCCTCGACGCCTACCCGCACCAGCTTTCGGGCGGCCAGCGCCAGCGCGTGATGATCGCCATGGCGCTCGCCAACGAGCCCGACCTGCTGATCGCCGACGAGCCCACCACCGCGCTCGACGTCACCATCCAGGCGCAGATCCTGAAGCTCTTGAAGACCCTGCAGGCGCGCTACGGCATGGCGCTGCTGTTCATCACCCACGACCTCGGCATCGTCCGCAAGATGGCCGACCGGGTCTGCGTCATGACCAAGGGGCTGATCGTCGAGCAGGGACCGGTCGCCCAGGTCTTCGACGATCCGCAGCACAGCTACACCCAACACCTGCTGTCGGCCGAACCGAAGGGCCGGCCCGCCGCCGCCGATCCCGCGGCCCCGGAAATCCTGCGCCTCGACGATATTAAGGTGCACTTCCCAATCCGGCGCGGCCTGCTGCGCCGCACCATCGGGCATGTGAAGGCGGTCGACGGCGTCAGCCTCGCGCTGCGCCAGGGCCACACGATCGGCCTGGTGGGCGAATCAGGCTCGGGCAAGACGACCCTGGGCCTTGCCCTGCTGCGCCTCGAGAAGAGCCAGGGCGGCATCCGGTTCGACGGCCGGGACCTGCAGACGCTCGGCGCGCGCGAGCTACGGGCGCTGCGCCGGCAGATGCAGATCGTCTTCCAGGATCCCTTCAGCTCGCTCAGCCCGCGCATGTCGGTGGGCGAGATCGTGGGCGAAGGGCTGGAAGTCCACCGCATCGGCAGCAAGGCGGAGCGCGACCGGGCGATCGACCACGCGCTCGACGAAGTCGGCCTCGATGTCGCCAGCCGCGAACGCTACCCGCACGAATTCTCCGGCGGACAGCGCCAGCGCATCGCCATCGCCCGCGCCCTGGTGCTGAAGCCGCGCTTCATCGTGCTCGACGAGCCGACGTCGGCACTCGACATGAGCGTGCAGGCCCAGATCGTCGACCTGCTGCGCGACCTGCAGACCCGGCATGGGCTGGCATATTTGTTCATAAGCCATGATCTGAAAGTCGTGCGGGCCCTGGCCGACGAGGTGATCGTGCTGCGCCACGGCAAGGTCGTCGAGCGCGGCCCGGCCGGGCAGATCTTCGAGGCGCCCCAGACACCCTATACCCAGGCGTTGATCGCCGCCGCGTTCAATCTCGAAGCCATCGGCGCCGAAGGCCAAGTGATCGCAAGCTGAAGCCCAGCTATGCGGCGCTGCTGTGGACTTGCCGACCAAATCCGGCGACGCTGCGGGCAAGAAGAAAGGGAGGAGTCCTGGGATGAGCGGATTCCGTCGCGGCCTGTTGGCCGCAGCCATCGCCTTGGCGGCCACCACACCTGCCGCCATGAATTGGGCCCTCGCACAGCCTGCGCCCATGACCCTCGGCACGGCATCGCTCGGCGGGACCTACTTCGTCTATGGCGGAGCCGTTGCCGATCTGCTGTCCGACAGGGCCGGCATCAAGGTCACGCCCCGGCAGACCCAGGGCCCGAACCAGAACGTGATCCTGGTCGACGAAAAGAAGATCGAACTCGGCATGGTCACGATGGGCGTGGCGCTCCAGGCGATGCAGGGCTCCGCCGCGTGGACCAAGGGAAAGAAGTACGAGAACATCCGTGCCCTGTTCCCGATGTACGACACGCCGATGCAATGCGTGTCGCTCAAGAAATCCGGCATCACGAGCTTCCGCCAGCTCGACGGCAAGACCGTCGGCGCCGGGCCGAAGGCCGGCACGCCCGGAACCTATTATCCCCTCATCTTCGACGCACTCGGCATGAAGACGATGGTCCGCCACGGCCAGGGCGAGGAAATGGGCAACCAGCTCGGCGATGGCATCATCGACGCCTTCTGCTTCGGCGCCGGCACGCCGGTTCCGATCTTCAGCCAGCTCGATGGCGAGAAGGAGGTCGTCTTCTACACCTGGTCCGACGACGACATCGCCGCGATCCGCGGCAAGCTTCCCGAATTCACCGCGGCGTGGATTCCCAAAGGCACCTACAGGCAACAGCCCGCCGAGCAGAAGACCATCGGCCTCTACAATTTCGCCATCGCCCACAAGGACATGTCCGACGACCTTGCCTACGCCATCACCAAGGCCGTGCTCGAAAACAGTGCCCGCCTCGCCAAGGGCCATCCGGCCGGCAAGGAAACGATCGCGGCCAACGCCAGCCGGAATTCATTCCTGCCTTTCCATCCTGGCGCGGTACGCTATTACAAGGAGAAGGGCATCAAGCTCGACCCGGCAACCCTGCCGAAGTAAAGCGTATCGCAGAAGGAGTTCCATGGCCGGCGCCATCGCCTACATCAGCCGCGACACCGACGGCCAGCTCTGGAAAAAAGCCTTCGAAGCGGCCCTCGGGCCGGTCGATTTCCGCACCATCGACCACCTCGGCGACAAGGCCGACGTAGAAATCGTGTTGGCGTGGAAGCCGCCCGGCGGCCTGATCGCCTCTTTCCCCAACGTCAAGATGATCGTCTCGCTCGGCATGGGCGTCGACCATCTGCTGGCCGACGACCGGCTGCCCGAGGGCGTGCCGATCACCCGCATCATGGACGACGGGCTGGTCGGCCAGATGAGCGAGTACGCGCTCTACTGGGCACTCCGGCATCACCGCGACATCGACAAATACGCCGCCAGCCAACGCGCCCGGCAGTGGAAGGTCGAGGATTTCATCGACACCATCCACCGCCGCATCGGCGTCCTGGGCCTCGGCACGATCGGCCAGGATACGGCCAACAAATTCGCCGCCCTCGGCTTTCCGACAGCGGGCTGGAGCCGGACGCAGAAGACCCTGCCCGGCATAAAAACGTTCCACGGTGCCGACGGCCTCGCGCAGGTGCTGGCGCAGAGCGACATCCTGATCAACGTGCTGCCGCTCACCCGCGAGACGCGGGGCATCATGGATGCCAAGGTCTTCGCGACGCTGCCCAAGGGGGCCTACTTCATCAACATGGCGCGCGGCGGCCACGTGAACGACGAGGCGCTGCTGGCGGCGCTGGATTCAGGACACTTGAGCGGCGCGGCGCTGGACGTGTTCAACACCGAACCACTGCCCGCCGATCACGCCTACTGGAACCACCCGAAAGTCCATGTGACGCCGCACATCGCCGGCGCCACCAATCCGAGGACGGCCTCGCCCGGCGTGATCGAGAACATCAGGAACATCCGCGCCGGCCGGCCGCTGATCAATACGATCGACCCTAAGTCGGGTTACTGATCAGGCTCCGCTTGAATAGAATCGGTTCATAGCTGTGAGCGCGCCACTTCATCATGCTCATAGGGACCGCGGGCCTCCGGCCCGCTCATGATCATGATGCGGGCCGGAGGCCCGCGGTCCCTATGAGTATGAGCTACGAGTCAACGTACTTCAGGCGATCCGCTTTTCGATGGTGGCGAAGATGGCCCGCGCGGCTTGCGCCTCGCCGCCTTCCGGACGGCCGGGGCGGCTGCTGCCGTTCCAGGCGCCCATGTCGAAATGCGCCCACGGCACGTCGTCGGGCACGAAGGCCTGCAGGTAAAGCGCCGCGGTGATGGCGCCGCCCAACCCGCCGACCGACACGTTGTTGAGGTCGGCCACCCGACTGTCGAGCAGGCGCTTGTAGCCGGCAAACAACGGCATCCGCCACATCGGATCGGTGACTTCCTTGCCCGCCGCCAGCAGATCGTCGGCCAGGGTGTCATTGTTGCAGAACAGCGCCGGCAATTCGGTTCCCAGCGCCACGCGCGCCGCCCCCGTGAGCGTGGCGCAATTCACCATCATTGTGGGCTTCTCCGACGCGCCCTCGTGCAGCGCATCGCACAGGATCAACCTTCCTTCGGCATCGGTGTTGCCGATCTCGACCGTGAGCCCCTTGCGCGTCGGCACCACGTCGAGCGGCCGGAAGGCATTGCCCGAGACGGAATTCTCGACCGCCGGCACCAGCACGCGCAGCCGCACCGGCAGGTTCGCCGCCATCACCATCGCCGCCACCGCCAGCACCGTGGCGGCACCGCCCATGTCCTTCTTCATGTTCAGCATGCCGGTCGCCGGCTTGAGATCGAGACCGCCGGTGTCGAAGCACACGCCCTTGCCCACGAGCGTCACCTTGGGATCGCTCTCGCGGCCCCACACCAGATCGATCAGGCGCGGCGCGCGCGTGCTGGCGCGGCCCACGGCATGGACCATCGGGTAGTTTTGCTTGAGCAGTTCGTCGCCCACGATCACCTTCACCTTGGCCTTGTACGCCTTGCCGAGTTCCTGGGCCGCGGCGGCAAGCTCGGCCGGTCCCATGTCCGACGACGGCGTGGTGATGAGATCGCGCGCCATCGAGATCGCCTCGATCATCGCCGTCGCGCGGGCCTTGTCGGCGCTCTCCGGCCACACGAAGCGCGGCCCCTGCTTGGACTTCTTCGCCTTGTAGCGTTCGAACTTCCAGGCCCCCAGCCCGATCGCCACCATCGCATCGGTCATCGACAGCGGCGCCGAGTCCGACACGAATCTCCACGTGCCGGCCGGAAGCCGCGTCGCCAGTCCGCCGAAATCCCACAATACAGGTGTGGCCGGAACGACCAGCACAGCGCCCGAGGCCTTGCCGTCGCGTCCGGGTAACATGACGACATCTCCGGCGTTGCCCGAAATGCCCGTCGACTCGATCCAGCCACGGCGTGCCGCGCTCTGTTCGCGCAGCCACGCCCGCCACTTCGGCTGCGAGACAAACTGCACTGGGAGGGAAGAAGAAGAGCGGTCGACGAAGGGCAACGACATGGCCATGCTCACAATTCTGTAGGTTACCATTCAAGATTGCCGGTCAAACTGTACGGCTGGCAAGGAGGGCGTCATGGCTGATTTCACACTCGTGGTCGGCAACAAGAACTATTCCTCATGGTCGATGCGGGGCGGGCTGATGGTGCGGATCGCCGCCGTCGACTGCGAGGAGATCGTGATTCCGCTCGACCGGCCCGAGACGCAGGCCGCGATTCGTAAACACTCGCCCTCGGGCCGGGTGCCGGTGCTGCTGCATCGCGGCCTGGCCATCTGGGAGTCGCTGGCGATCGCCGAGTATCTCAATGACCTCAAGCCCGAAGCAGGCTTCTGGCCCGCCGCCGTGGCGGCACGGGCGCATGCACGTTCGATCTCGACCGAGATGCATGCCGGTTTCATGGACCTCCGCACCAACATGCCGATGAACATCCGGGCATCGTATCCCGGCAAGGGCATGACGCCGGGCGTGCGCGCCGATATCGAGCGCGTCACCTCGATCTGGCGCGACTGCCGCAAGCGCTTCGCCGGCGCCGCGCCCAAGGACGACGGCTTCCTGTTCGGTGCCTTTGGCGCCGCCGATGCGATGTACGCCCCCGTCGTCACCCGCTTCCGGACCTACGGCGTCACGCTCGATGCCGATTCGGAAGCCTATGCCAAGGCCGTGCTCGCCCATCCCGCCATGAAGGAATGGATCGACGCAGCCCGGAACGAGCCCTGGCTGATCGAAAGCTACGAGCTGAAGTAGGCGTCGCATGGCGAGCACGGTGGAAGCCCCCGACTGGTCCGCGATCCCGACGCCCCTCGACGACGGGGCGACCCGGCATCTGGCGGGTGCGCACATGGCATCGGTGCCGCTGTGGGCCACCAACGGCGACCTCGTCGACCTGTCGGCACTGGCCGGCCGCGTCGTCGTCTATGCCTATCCCCGGACGGGACGGCCCGACGTCGCGAGCCCGGACGGATGGGACATGATTCCCGGCGCGCGAGGATGCACGCCCCAGTCCTGTTCCTTCCGCGATCACTTCGCCGACGTGAAGGGCCTGGGCGTCAGCCATCTTTTCGGTCTCTCGACCCAGGAACCCGACTACCAGCGTGAAGCGGCCGAACGCCTTCACCTGCCCTTTGCCCTCCTGTCGGACGCATCCTTGCAACTCACGCACGCGATGAAGCTGCCGACCTTCGAAACCGCCGGCATGACGCTGCTGAAGCGCTTCACCCTGGTGATCGACCGCGGAGTCGTGGAGCATGTCTTCTATCCCGTGTTTCCGCCGGATCGCAGCGCCAGCGACGTGATCGGCTGGCTGGCACGGCGGACAGGATCGAGGGCAACGTGATGACAAACGGGGCGATGATCCGACGCGCGCTCCTGTTGCTTGCCCTGCTCGTCGCCCTGCCGGCGGCCGCCCAACCCTGCGGCAAGGCGGAAGCGATTGGCGACGGCTGGACGCTTGCGGCGCCCGAGGAAGTCGGCCTCGACGGCACGAAGCTCTGTAACCTGGAGGGTTTTCTAAAGCAGTGGCTCACTGCCAACATTCACGCCGTCGTTGTCGCCCGCCACGGCAAGCTGGTGATGGAGCACTACCTGTCGGGCAGGGACGTGCGCTTCGCCGGAGAAGACCTCGGCGTCGTCCGCTTCACCCCCACCACGAAGCACGACGTGCGGTCGATCTCCAAGAGCGTGACGGCGCTGCTGGTCGGCATCGCGCTGGGCGAAGGCAAGTTCCCGCCACTCGAGTCGGCCGTCATCGATTCCTTCCCCGAGTACGCCCGCCTGCGCACGCCGGAGAACGCCCGGATCACCTTCCGCGACCTGCTGCCCATGGCGCACGGCTGGAAGTGGGATGAGAGCGCGCCCTGGCTGAGCCCGGACAACACCGAACGCCCGATGTTCGAGGACACCGACCCCTACCGCTTCATCTGGGAGCAGCCGGTCATCGTGCCGCCGGGCACGCTGTTCAATTACAGCGGGGGCGCCACCACGTTGCTGGGCGGCGCGCTGGCCCGGGCCACCGGCCGCAAGATCGACGACTACGCCCGCGAAAAGCTGTTCGGACCGCTGTCGATCACCGATTTCGAATGGCTCGACTTCCGCAACGCCCAGGAAGTCGCAGCGTTCGGCGGCCTCCGGCTGCGGCCGCGCGATCTCGCCAAGATCGGCCAGCTGATGGTGAGCGGCGGGATGTGGAACGGCCAGCGCGTGCTGCCCGAGGGCTGGGTGGCCGAATCGACCAAGCCGCGCCTCAACACCGACGGCCCCCTCTTCTATGGCTATCAGTGGTGGCTCGGCCGTTCGCTCTACCGCGGCCGCAGCGTCGACTGGGTCGGCGGCATCGGGCTCGGCGGCCAGCGTCTCTACATCCTGCCCGAGCTCGACCTCGTCGTTGCCATCAACTCCGCCCACTACAGCGGCCCGCTGCAGGGCATCATTCCGTACGCCATCCTCAATCGATTCGTGCTGCCGGCGATCAGGGACTGAGCTTCTCAAGCGCGCGATCGATGGCGGCGCGGTCGAGCTGACCGCGCAGGCCGATGGCCACCAGCGTACCCGGCGTTGCCCCCGCGGGCGCTTCGGCACATTCGAACCGGCGGCCGACGATCTGCAGGACCACCAGCCGGCCACCGATGTCCCGCAGGCAGCCCTTGGCGCGCAGCACGCCCGCGTCAGGTGCCGCGAGCGCTTGCGCCAGCCGATCGACGTCGACGGCGCGATCGGACGTGATCTCGACGGACTCGTAGAGCATCGACGCTGCGATTCCACCTGGCGTGCGCAAGGCACCGGACGCGCGATCGCCGCCGCGCAGGCCCAGCACCAATTCGGCTGGCACGACAGAGCGCTCGGCCGGAACGACGCGACCGTTGGGTACCTGCTCCTCCAGCCATCGCAGAGTCTCGTCTCGCGCCCCGGCGGCTATGAGGTCGCAGCGATTGAGGATCACCAGGTCGGCGGCGGCGAGCTGGCGTGTGATCGTGTCGCCGAGATAGGCATCGGCGGCTTGGCGGCGCACCGTCTCGGCGTCGGCCAGCACCACGATGCCGTCGAGCGCATAGGCCTCGAGCAGGCCGACGGCGCTCGCCACCATGCCCGGCAGCGCCACGCCGCTGGTCTCGATCAGCACGCGGTCGATCCCGGGCCGCCGTTGCGGCAGCTCGAGCAGCGCCTCCATCAGGTCGCTGCCGTAGCTGCAGCAGATGCAGCCGCCGGAAATCTCCAGCGTGTCGCCGTCGCTGCCGACGATGAGGTCGCGGTCGATCGGCAACGCGCCGAAGTCGTTCACGAGCACGCCGATGCGGAGCCCATCGGCGTTGCGCAACAGATGATTGACCAGGGTCGTCTTGCCGGCGCCAAGAAAGCCGCCGATGACCGTTACAGGTATCGTCGCACTCACACCTCTGCGGCGGGGAAGATGCGGCCGCTCTGCACCGTGCCCCAGATGCGCACGTCCTTCAGGCGCTCGGCGCCGATCTCCAGCGGATCGTCTTCCAGCACCGCGAAGTCGGCGCGCTTGCCCACTTCGATCGAGCCCAGCTCGCCGTCGAGCCTGAGCGTGTAGGCCGCCCCCAGCGTGATCGTGCGCAGCGCGTCGGCGACGCCGATGCGCTCCTCGGTGCCCAGCGTGCGGCCCGTCGCCGTCTGTCGGTTGACCGCGCACCAGGCGGTGAACAGCGGGCCGAGTGGCGTCACCGGCGCATCGGAATGGATGGCCATCGGTACGCCGACGCTGAGCGCGGTGGCGCAGGCATTCATGCGCATCGCCCGCTCCGGCCCGACTGTCGTGGCGTAATGCTGGTCGCCCCAGTAGAAATGATGGTTGGGGAACAGGTTCACGCACATGCCCAGCGCCTTCATGCGGCGGAACTGCGCGGCATCTGCCAGCTGGCAGTGCTGCAGCGTGAACCGATGGTCGCGGGCGGGCTCGTCCCGCAATGCCTGCTCGAGGCAGTCGAGCGCCATCTCGGTCGCCTGGTCGCCGTTGGTGTGGCTGTGCACCAGGATGCCCTGCTCGAGTGCCAGGTGATAGAGTTCGCGGATCTGCCCAAGCGTCGTGTACCACAGGCCGTTGGGCGCGCCGTTGTAGTAGCCCGGCCAGCGTAGCCGCGCCGAGAAGCCCTGGATCGAGCCGTCGACGAACAACTTTATCGCACCCAGGCGCAGCATCTCGGTCGCGTGGCCGCGCAGATCGACCACATGGTCCACCGCCTGCTGCGGCGTGACGCCCTGGAATCGGCGGAACGACATGATGCGCACCGGAAACGTCGCCTCGCCGGTGACGCGCTTCATCATGGCGACCGCGTCGGCCGGCAGCAGGTTGGCGAGATCGGTCGCCGTGGTGACGCCCTGGCGCACGCAGAGGCGCGCGAACTGCCGCAGGCCGGGTTCGTCGTTGGCCAGCACCTCGCGGTCGAAGCCGATGTGCTTGCCGGCCAGCGTCATGGCGTCGGGGCCCTTCAGCTCGCCGGTCGGCAGGCCGTCGGCGCCCAAGGGGACGCCGGGATGATTGACGCGCGGACGCAGCAGCGCCGCCAGCTCGAGCGCGCGGCTGTTGACGTTGAAGATGTGGCCGCTCGCATGCATGACGCCGACAGGCCGCGTCGTCGACACACGGTCGAGATCCTGGCGCGTCACGCGCCGCTCACCGTAGTAGATCGGATCGAGGCCCCAGCCCGACAGCGGCTCCGCCCCCGCACTACCGCCCGCGCCCAGCTTCGCATTGGCCGCCTGCAGCCGCGCCACGACCTCCTCGACCGAGCCGGCGCCCGGCCAGACCTTGCCGTCGGGGTCCATGCGGTCGAAGCGGCCGAGATAGAGATAGCGCCAGAAGGTGCCTTCGCTCACGTGGCTGTGGCCCTCGACCAAGCCCGGCATCAGCACCTTGTCGGCAAACCGGTCGTCGAGCGTATGCGGGCCCCAGCCAACGAGTTCATCGAGCGGCCCGACACCGAGAATACGCCCATCGCGCACCGCGACATGCGTGGCTTCGGGCCGGCTGGGATTCATCGTCAGGATGCGGCGGGCACTGAAAATTGTCGTCACATCCACCTGCACACTTCATTTGCCCCGCGTCGCGCGCACCCTAACGAGCCACGCGCGACAGGCCAACGCTTTTGCCCGACCTCAGCCCTTCTCGACCGCGCCGCCCGCGTCGACCCAGCCCTTGAAGCCACCGAGATTGCGCACGTTGGCGTAGCCCATGTCCTTCAACGTCTTGGCCACCAGCGCCGAGCGGCCGCCGGAAGCGCAGTAGGCCACCACCGTCTTCGAAGGATCGAAGTTCTTGTCGAAGGCGACCGAGGCCGGGTCGGCGCGGAACTCGATGAGGCCGCGCGGGATGGCGATGGCGCCCGGCACCTTGCCCGAGGCCGCGACCTCGGCCGGCTCGCGCACGTCGAGGAACAGCACGTCGGCACGGCCGACCAGCTTCTTCGCCTCGTCGGGGCTGATGCGCGGCACCGCGGCATCGGCTTCCGCCAGCATCGTCTGGACCGTCTTCATGATTTCCTCCTGAGAGACAACTTTGGATGGAGACTAGCGCCCCGCCATCGGCGCGAGAAGGCCTCGGCGCATGAGTTCGACCATCAGCAGGTCGGCCACCACGCGGTTGCCCTCAGCCGAATGATGGTCGGTGCGGTAGAGCGCGTCGAGGCCGCGGGCCTCGATCACGGGCTTCATCGCCTCGGCGAGATCGAACGGAACGAGCCCCGCGTCGGCGGCACAACCCAGCACTTTGCGCACGGTGGGAGCGACCATCGTTTCGCGATCGGCGTAGCCCCGCCAGTAGCCGCGGCCGTATTGCGCCATGACCACGACCGGTGCGCCAAGCGTCGTGAGCTTCGGCATCAGCAGGCAGGCGATCGCCACGCCGGTGCCGGCCGGCACGGCCTGGACTTCGTCGAAGTACCAGCCCTTGAAGATGCCGAGCCGCTTGGCGACCTCGTCGGCCAGCGCCGACCAACCCAGCAGGCGCGCGGCGATCGGCAAGGGCACCGGCGTCCCGGGCTGTCCCGGCACCGGCACGTTGCGCAGGTCCACGCGGCGGCCAACGCCCTCACCGGTCACGGCGAAATACGGCTTCGCCCGACTCCAGGAGACGCTGAGTTCGCTGCGGCGGATATCGTCGGGCGTAAAGCTCACCACGATGACGAGCGGCTTCACCAATCGGGCGAATCTTTCGGTGCTGAGCACCGTCTGGTCGAACGAGTAGCCGCTGACGCCGCCATTCAGTACTTTGCGCCCGGTCAGCTCCTGCAGATAGGCCGGCCAGGCCGCGCCGTCGGGCACCTCGTCGCCCTTGGTGAAGGACGCCCCGCTGGCGAGGATGGGCGGCAGGGCGAGAGCAGATGTCGCCGGCGCGCGGCGAAAACCATCGGCGTCGCTGTTGTAGGGCGGCGAAACGCAGTTGCCCGGCGCCTTCCAGCCGAGTGCGGCGTCATAGGCATAGATGCAGGGGCCGACGTCTTCCTCGGGGATGCCCATCCGCTCGCGGGCGTAGTTCGGCCAGTGCACCAGCGCCTCGGGACCCGCGCGCAGCAGGCGGCATCCGATTTCGAGCGCCACCAGCGAAAACAGCACCGAGCCCACGATCAGGACGATGCGCGCCGCCAATCCAGTCGTTCCTCGACGATCTTCCTTGTCGAACTCTTTCTCCACACCGCTAGTTTAGCAACGGCCCTTCAGGCGAGGAAACCGCCATCGACCACCAGCGGGCTGCCGATCATGGCCGAGGCCGCATCGGAGCAGAGAAACAGCACGGCATTCGCCACTTCCTTGGACGCTGCGATCTTTCCGCGCGGAGTCATGCCCGTAATCGCGGCGGCAAACTTCGGATCGGCCTGCATCCACTCGGCGATGGGTGGCGTCTCGACCCAGCCCGGGCAGACCGCAGTGATGCGCACGCCGCTCGACGCATACTGCCGCGCGGCGCTGT
This sequence comes from Alphaproteobacteria bacterium, assembly GCA_947474005.1. Lineage (GTDB taxonomy): Bacteria > Pseudomonadota > Alphaproteobacteria > Reyranellales > Reyranellaceae > Reyranella. The sequence goes on from CANJHI010000022.1 coordinate 45,202, forward strand.
TGGTGAGGCCCAGCACGCCGTGCTTGGCCGCGGCATAGGCGCCGCCGCCCGGGATCGAATGGCCGCGCTGGCCGTAGATCGACGACATGTTGACGATGACACCGCGCTTGGCCGCCAACATCACCGGCAACTGGTGGCGCATGCACAGGAACACCGAAGTGAGATAGCCGTCGATCGTCCGCCGCCAGCTCTCCTCGCTCATGTCGCCGATCAGCGCGATGTCCTCGCCGCCGATCGCGCCGCCGTTGTTGAAGGCATAGTCGAGCCGGCCATGGCGTTCGACGATGGCCGCGATCAGCCGCTCGACCGACTTGCCGTCCGACGTGTCGCCGCCGATCCACGACACCTGCTCTTCCTTGGCGAAGGTCTTCAGCGCCTCCTGGGCGCGCGCCTCGTTGCGGCTGCTCACCACGACGGTGGCGCCCTCGCGCGCAAAACCCTGCGCGGTCGCGAGGCCGATGCCGCTGGTGCCGCCGGTCACGAGCGCCACCTTGCCGCGCATCTCGGGGTAGCGGCGGACGGGCTGGTTGGTATCGGTCACGGTCTGTCTCCTTCGCCACCGTCGACTGTCGCGGCCTCTTACGCAGGAGGCAAGACGAGTGGATCAGTTGTGCAGGAGGCAGGCCACGACCGGCCGAGGGCTAAGTCGTCGAGGCGGGGCGGACCCAGAGGTAGATTCTCTCGCCGGGGAGAATCGACCCGCTGGCCGTCTTCTCGCGATCGACTCCGGTGCAATGCCAGTGCTTGCCGTCGATGATGACGGTCCGGTTGACCAGGCCGGTGCCATTGGCAGGCCGCATCCGGTCGCACTTCACCACGGCGATCCGGAGACCGCCAGAAGTGGCCCAGCCAATATTCGAGAATGTCGGAGTATCCCCGCCGAAGTTCATGTCTTCCGCCCCCCGCGGAAACACGCTCATGTACCGTACGAGTACACTGCTGTCCGGTTAAAAAGAGAACAGATTCAATTGGTTGCCGATGGCGACGTCATCGGAGCTGGGATGATTGGCTGAAAAGGCTTGTTGCAAGGGCATCTTCTCGAAAAGCGTGAGCGAGAATATCTGTAGCAAAGTGTAGAGCGA
>CANJHI010000023.1 GCA_947474005.1 Alphaproteobacteria bacterium
ACAGGGAAATCGAACAGCTCGCGCGCACCGCCCAGGCCGGGATCGCCGAAGGCGGCAACGATGGCGGCATCGAAAGTGCCGCGTCGCTCCGCCAGCATCTCCAGCATCACTGCGCTGCCGATGGCCGCCTCGGCCCGCGTGGCGATGTACCCGCGAGACGCGACGAGAGGCCGACGAATCCCAGGGCGAAAGCGGTTGCCGGCCGCCGGTAGATTTCCTCCGGCGTCGCCAGATGCTCGATCGCGCCTTGGTACATGACAGCGATGCGGTCGGACATGGTCAGCGCCTCGTCCTGGTCGTGCGTCACGAATACCGCGGTGGTGCCGAGCTCGCGCAGCAGGCGCCGCAGCTCGATCTGCATGGTCTCGCGCAGCTTGCGATCCAGGGCGGAGAAGGGCTCGTCGAGCAGCAGCAGCTTGGGCCCGACCGCGAGCGCGCGGGCGACAGCCACGCGCTGCTGCTGGCCGCCCGACAGCGCGCGCACCGAGCGGTCGGCGAAATCGATGAGGTGCACCAGATCGAGGAAGCGTTTTACGGTCGGGGCGATGTCTCCGGCAGCACACTTGCGGGCTTTTAGGCCGAAGGCCACGTTCTCGGCGACGGTGAGATGGGGGAACAACGCGTAGTTCTGGAAGACCACGCCGACGTCGCGCCGATGCGGCGGCTTGGCCGTGATGTCCTCGCCGTCGAGCCGGACCGTGCCACGATCGGCCGAGAGAAGCCCCGCCACGATCCGTAGCAGCGTGGTCTTGCCACAGCCGGAAGGCCCGAGCAGCGACACGAACTCGCCGGCGCGGACCTGGAGATCGACGCCACCCAGGACGGTGGCGGCGCCGAACGATTTCTCCGCCGCCGAGACGTCGAGAAAGGACTCCGTCATGGCGCGCTCTACAGCGCCATGTCCCGATCCCAGCGCTTGACCCACGCCTCGCGGTTGGCGGCGACGAAGGCCCAGTCGACGGTGTGGATCGTGGCGTTTGTCGGCATGCCGGCCGGAATGGCCGCGTCCTTGTTGGTCGGCAGCGAGTTGGTCTTGGCGGCCAGCGTTCCCTGCACGTCGACGCTCAGCATCACGTCGATGAAGCCGGCGCCGAGCTCGGGCTGCGGCGCGCCCTTCACAAGCGCGACGCCCGAGGGCATCGAGAAGATGCCTTCCTTCGGGACGGCGATGTCGACCGGGGCGCCGCTGCTCTTGCGGTCGAGCGCCACCTGCGAGATCGCGCTCGAGATCATGAAGCCTTCGCCCTGTTCCAGCAGATTGTAGGCCTGCGGCATCTGCGTGTAAGCGGTCAGCAGGTTTGGCTTGATCGTCACCAGCTTCTTGAAGGCGGCGTCGATGTCCTTCTGGGCCTCGGCCATCGGCTTGCCGGTGGCGAGGTGTGCGGCCATGAACAGGTTGGCGAGCCCCTCGGTGTTCTGCAGTGAGGGCAGGATGATGCGGCCCTTGTACTTGGGATCGTAGATGTCCGCCCACGAGGTCGGCGGCACGGGCATCACCTTGGGATTGTAGGCGATGGCGAGCCAGGGCTGCAGGTAATTGCACCACATGCCGTCCATGTGGATCGTGCCGGGCTTCAGCAGCGCGAGGTTCGGGATTTTCTCCGGCGTGAGCTTCTCCAGCAGCCCTTCGCTGACGGCGGGGATCATCACCGGATCGTCCATCATGACGACGGACAAATACTGCTTGTCCTTGTTCTTCTGCATCTTCTCGAGATTGACCAGCGAGCGGGAACCCTCGAACACGACCTTGCAGCCCAGTTTCTTTTCGGCCGCTGGCGCCACGATCTGCTCGACGAAGCTCTTGTGGCTGGCGGCGCCGCCGACCACGACTTCCTTGGTCTGGGCGCGCAGGATGCGCGGCGCGGCCAGGGCCGCCGTGGCCGCACCGGCCGCGGCCAGGATGGCGCGGCGATTGAAAGAGACGGTCGTGATCTTTGTCATATGGGGCTCCCTTGTCGAACCCCGGGAAGCAAGGACCGTGCCTAAGGCGTGGCTTTCAGGCGCGCCACTTCCTCTTCCAGTTCCTTGATCCGCTGTGTGAGCTGGTTCACTGCCGGTGCGATCTCGGCCTCGCTGTAGCGCGCCACGATGTGCTGACGGCAGTTGATGTCCCAGGCCTCGATCCTGAAGGCGATCGCCCGTTGCGGTTTCGCCTTGTAGGCGGGATCGACCAGCCGCTCCATGAGTTCGGCGTCATCCTCGACCACACGGGCGCGCCCCCAGAGTTTTAGCCGCTGTTGGGTGGCGAAATGCAGGATGAAGATATGGGCCCGGTCGTTCTCCTTGAGATGGCCCAAAGTGATGTACTGCCGATTGCCGGCGAAATCGGCGAAGGCGAGCATGTGAGTGCCGATCGGCTTCAGGAAGCCCGCCGGCCCGCCGCGATGCTGGATATAAGGACGGCCATCGGCGCTGGCCGTCGCAAAGAAGAAGGTATCGATGGCGACCAGGAACTGCCGGAGGTCGTCGGTGATCTCCGTTTGCCAGTCGCGATCCTCGAAAGAGGCGCGCGAGCCGAGACGTGCCTGCTCCGCCTTGACCGCCGGCGAGAACATCACATCTTCGGGCTTCTCCATCGCTACTCCAGTTTCTTGCCGAGCTGGCCCGCAACTTCCTGGATGAACTGCCAGGCGACGCGGCCCGAGCGCGAGCCGCGCGTGACCGACCACTCGATCGCCTGCTTGCGCAGTTCGTCGGCGGGGACACCAAGCTTGTAGTAGGCGGCGTAGCCCTCGATCATGGCGAAGAACGTGTCCTGGTCGGCGTTGTGGAAACCGAGCCAGAGCCCGAAACGATCGGACAGCGAGACCTTCTCCTCGACCGCTTCCGACGGGTTGATCGCGGTCGAGCGCTCGTTCTCGATCATGTCGCGCGGCATCAGGTGGCGGCGGTTGGAAGTGGCGTAGAACACCACGTTCTCCGGTCGGCCCTCGACGCCGCCCTCGAGCACCGCCTTCAGGGATTTGTAGGCCGCATCCTGGCCGTCGAAGGAAAGGTCGTCGCAGAACACCAGGAAGCGGCGCGCCGACCCGCGGATCTTCGAGAGCAGCGCCGGCAGCGACGGGATGTCCTCGCGGTGGATCTCGACCAGGGCCAGCGGTCCCGGCGGGCCACCCAGTTCGCGATTCACATGGGCGTGGACGGCCTTCACGATCGAGCTCTTTCCCGCGCCGCGCGAGCCCCACAGCAGGGCATTGTTCGCCGGCAGGCCCTTGGCGAAGCGCCGGGTATTCTCGAGAAGGGTCTCTTTTTGGCGGTCGACACCCATAAGAAGGTCGAGTTCGACCCGGTTTACCCTGGGCACGGCCTCGAGCTGGTGGCCGGTCGCGTGCCAGACGTAGGCTTCGGCCGCTTCGATGTCGGCACCCGGTGCGAGCGGCGGGGCGAAGCGGTCGAGCGCTTCGGCGATGCGTGAAAGTAGTGCTTTAAGGTCTTGATCCATCGTTGCCGGCCGCCTGAAAGGGGGCGACCATATCGTCCCCCGCTTGCATTGCAAAGCGGGCGCGGGCCGCTATAGTCCGCGCGCTTTTTCGACGGCCGGAAGATCAGGAGCAGAAGATGTTCATTTCCCCAGCGTGGGCTCAGGCGGCAGGCGGCGGCAGCGGGGATTTCCTCGTCCAGCTGTTCCCGCTGATCCTCATCTTCGTCGTGTTCTATTTCCTGCTGATCCGCCCCCAGCAGTCAAAGATGAAAGCCCAGCGCGAGATGCTGTCCGGCGTCAAGCGTGGTGATCGCGTGGTCACAGGCGGCGGCATCATCGGCCTGGTCACCAAGGTGATCTCCGATAACGAGCTGCAGGTGGAACTTGCCGACGGCGTGCGAGTTCGCATTGTCAAGCAGACCATCACCGACATCCTGACCCGTGGCGAATCGGTCCGCGGCACCAAGGATGGCGAAGAAGACGACAAGCCGATGCTGCCGCCGCCGGCGCCGGCGGGCGAGAGAAAGAGCCTGCTCGGCAGCCTGTTCGGCGGCAAGAAGTAGTCGGACTGGCTGGGAGAAGTAGGTCGGAATGCTGAATCTTCCGCGCTGGCAAGCCATCGTCATCATCGCAATAACGGTGCTGTCGGGACTGTTTGCCCTGCCCAACCTGCTGCCCAACAGCGTCCTCGATGTGCTGCCGCACTGGTATTCGCAGAGCCGGATCGGCCTCGGTCTCGATCTGCGCGGCGGTGCCCACTTCCTGCTGGAAGCCGATCTGCGCAGCGTCCTCAACGAACGCCTCGCCAACCTTTCCGACTCGGTGCGCGCTGAACTGCGTAAGCAGCAGGTTCCCTTCAAGGAAGTCACCGTCGACCCGGGCCGCGCCTTGGTTGTCACCCTGCGCGACGAGGCCCAACGGGCCAAGGCGGTCGAGGCCATTCGCGCCGTCGACCCGGCCCTCGCGGTCTCCGGCGCCGGAGACACCATCCGGATCGCCTATTCGGATCAGGAACTGTTCCGCCGCAAGAAGGAAGTCATCGACCAGTCGATCGAGATCCTGCGCCGCCGCGTCGACGAGACCGGCACCCTGGAGCCCACCATCACGCGGCAGGGCGATGAACGTATCCTGCTGCAGGTGCCCGGCATCAAGGACACCACCGACCTCAAGCGCAAGATCAATCAGACCGCCAAGCTCACCTTCCATCTCGTGAACGAGGACGTAGCGGCGGCCGGCGCGAACATCCCGGCGACCTTGCCGCCCACCACCTTCCTGGTGCCGACGCGCGAGGGCCTGCAGGAGCTGAGGCGGAGCAATCCCAAGGCGTGGGAGGACATCCAGTCGGCCAATCCGCGGCTGTCGCCGGAGCAGGTCTGCCGGCGCTACCAGCCGCAATGCCTGCCGGTTCTGAAGCGCGTGGTCGTCGGCGGCGAGGATCTCGATGACTCCAAGGCCACCTTCGAGCAGCAGCAGGGCGGCCGGCCGATCATCAGCTTCACCTTCAATTCCGCCGGTGGCCGAGCCTTCTGCGCGGCCACCCGCGCCAACATCGGCAAGCGGCTGGCGATCCAGCTCGACGGCGAGATCATTAGCGCCCCGGTCGTGCAGAGCGCGATCTGCGGCGGCAGCGGCATCATCACCGGCAGCTTCACCCCGCAGCAGACCCAGGAGCAGGCGCTGCTGCTGCGTTCCGGCGCGCTGCCGGCCACGCTCACCATCATCCAGGAAAGCACGGTCGGCGCCGACCTTGGCGCCGATGCCATCCGCGCCGGCACCGTCGCGGCGATCGTCGGCACCGTGCTGGTGGCGCTGGTGATGTTCGTGGCCTACGGACCCGTGTTCGGCGGCTTTGCCAACCTCGCCATGCTGGTGAACCTGCTGATGGTGTTTGCCGGCATGTCGATCCTCGGCGCCTCGCTCACCCTGCCCGGCATGGCGGGCCTCGTTCTGACGGTCGGCATGGCCGTCGACTCCAATGTGCTGATCTACGAGCGCGTGCGCGAGGAGAAGGCGCTCGGCCGATCGGCCTTCAGCTCGATCGCCACCGGCTATGAGCGGGCCATGTCAGCCATCATCGACGCCAACCTCACGACGTTGATTGCCGCAGTGTTGCTGTTCGGCTTCGGCTCCGGGCCGATCCGCGGCTTCGCCACGACGCTGTCGCTCGGCCTGCTGACCTCGATGTTCAGCTCGACGATCTTCACGCGCATGCTGCTGTCGATCTGGGTGCGCTGGCGCCGTCCTACTGAACTCCTGATCTGAGGGCGCCGCCATGTGGAAGCCCGTTCACCTGTTCGCCTTCAAGAAGAAATTCGACTTCCTAGGCCAGCGCAAGACAGCCCTCATTCTGTCGACGCTGATCAATGTCGTGTCGATCCTGGGCGTCATCTTCGTCGGGCTGAATTTCGGCATCGACTTCAAGGGCGGCATCGCTATCCAGGCGCGCGCCAAGCAAGGTGTGGCCCAACTCGATGCGCTGCGCAGCATCGTGGGCGGCCTCGGCGTCGGCGAGGTCTCGTTGCAGGAATTCGGCGAGGCCAGCACCGTACTGATCCGCATCCAGCGCCAGGACGGCGGCCCACAGTGCGTGGCCGGCGCCCAGCGCGTGCTGCAGAAGCGTGCCGGCGCGGGTTGGCAGGCCAAGCCGGGTGCGGCCGGCACGGGAGATGTCGAACTCACAGCCCCGGCGGCGCTCGACGGCGCGGGATGGCGCGACGCGGTGAGCCGGGTCGGTCTCACCATCATCGAGCGTCAGCTGCCGCGCGGCACGACGAACACCGCCAAGATCGACATGACGCCCGAGCAGCAGGCGGAATGGTGCCAGCAGGTGGTGATCAAGCAGGTCGAGGACGCCATCGGCGCCAACTACGAGATCCGCGGCACTGAATCAGTCGGCCCCAAGGTCGGCGACGAGCTGATGGTGAGCGGCATCTGGGCGGTGCTGGCGACCATGGGTGCGATCGTCGTCTATGTTTGGTTCCGCTACGAATGGCAGTTCGGTGTCGGCGCCCTGATCGCCATGCTGCACGACGTGATCTCGACCATCGGCGTCTTTGTCCTGCTGCAGCTCGACTTCAGCCTGACCGCGCTCGCCGCCGTGCTGACCATTGCCGGCTACTCGATCAACGACACCGTCGTGATCTTCGACCGCGTTCGCGAGAACATGCGGCGCTACAAGAAGCTGGGCTTGGTCGAGCTGCTCAACATCAGCATCAATGAGACCCTGTCGCGCACCCTGATGACGTCGGGAACGGTGTTCGTGGCGGTGGGAGCGCTGGTCCTGTTCGGCGGTCCCGTCCTCTACAGCTTCTCCGTCGCCATGTTGTGGGGCGTCATCGTCGGCACCTACTCGTCGGTCTGGATCGCCTGTGCGGCCCTCGTCTATCTCGGCTTGCGCGCCGACCACCTGCGGCCAAACGACGAGGAGAAGGCCGAGAAGGCCAAGACGTGATCCCGCCGCGCCCCGCTTCAGACGGCAGGGCGCCGGATGACAAGACGCTGCCGGCGCCCGATCCCGCGCAAGTCCAGGTCATTCGCACCTACGGCCCCGGCCGTTTTGTCATCAGCGATCGCGAATGGCGCTCGCCGGTCCTGGTGACACCACGCTCGACCACGGCCTGGAACGTGACGCGTGCCGAGGATCTCAGTCTGGAGAGCCTTGCGGCGCTCAAGGCGGCCCCGGCGCCTGCCGAGATACTGGTGCTGGGCTGCGGCGCGCGCGCGATCTTCGTGCCTCCCGGTTTGCGCGCCGCGCTCAAGGCCGCCGGTTTCGCCCTCGAGGTCGTCGATACCGGCTCGGCCTGCCGCATCTACAATGTCCTGTTGGCCGAGAGCCGGCGGGTGGCGGCGGCGCTGATTCCGCTGTAGGCATTCCGAATGCCGCTCGATCTCTACTTCGGCTTTGTGGCCGCTTGCGCCGTTCTGATCCTGATTCCGGGTCCCAACGTGGCGCTGATCGTTGCCAACAGCGTGGCACACGGCACGCGTTTCGGACTCCTCACGGTGGCGGGCACGAGCAGCGCTGTGGTGGTGCAGCTCGCGCTCACCGTGCTGGGGGCGACGGCGGTGCTGAATTTCCTGGCCGCGAGCTTCGACTGGCTGCGCTGGCTGGGCGTGGCCTATCTCGTCTGGCTCGGCATCGCCGCGTGGCGGTCACCGATCGTCGACCTGACGCGAACCGCGCCACAATCACGCTCGGCGCGGGCGATATATGTGCGCGGCTTCCTGGTCGGCCTGACCAACCCCAAGACGCTGCTGTTCTACGGCGCTTTCCTGCCGCAGTTCATCACGCCGGGCCCGACTGCCGCCGACCAGCTCCTTCTGCTGGCCGTGACGTTCCTGGTCGTCGCCGTCGTGCTCGACGGGCTGTGGGCGCTCATGGCCGGCCGCCTGCGCGCGCTGCTAGCGGTGCACGCGCGGCTGCGCAATCGGCTGACTGGCGGCCTGTTGATCGGTGCCGGCGTCGGGCTGGCGCTGGCGCGCAGGCCTTGAGGGCGAAGGAAGTGACGTCCGACCTGTTCCACCGCGCCGCCGCTCATGCTTCGACTTTCCGCCGCGAGGTCGCCGACCGGCCGCAGCGGCCCGAGCAGACCTATGCCGAGGCGCACCAGGCATGGCAGGCGCCGACGCCGGAGCAGGGCACAGATGCCCTACACGTCATCGATGAACTCGCCGGCCTTGCCGGCCCGGGCTTGCATGCCACCACGGGGCCGCGCTTCTACGGCTGGGTGATCGGCGCCTCGCATCCGGTCGGAGTCGCGGCCGACTGGCTCACCTCGGCGTGGGGGCAGAATGCCGGCAACCATACCGCCTCGCCGGCCGCGGCCGCTGCCGAGGCGATCGCCGAGAAATGGCTTCTCGACATTCTTCGCCTGCCGCCTGAGTCGTCGGTCGGCTTCGTCACCGGTGCGACCGTGGCGAACTTCGTCTGTCTTGCCGCGGCGCGCGGCGCGGTCCTGCGCCAGGCGGACTGGGACGTGGAACGTGACGGGCTGTTCGGCGCGCCCGCCGTCAACGTGCTGATCGGCGAAGAAGCGCACGCGACTGTCTTCTCGGCGTTGCAGTTCCTGGGCTTCGGTCACGACCGTGCGGTGCACGTGGCCGCCGATTCGCAGGGCGCCATGCGACCCGAAGCGCTCGAGAAGGCGCTCGCTGCCTGCTCCGGCCCGACCATTGTCGTTACCCAGGCCGGCCAGATCAACACGGGTACCTTCGATCCGCATGCCGCGCTGGTGCCCATGGCGAAGGCGCACGGCGCCTGGGTCCATGTCGACGGCGCCTTCGGACTTTGGGCACGCGTCAGTCCGGCACAGGCGCCGCTGGCCACCGGCGTTGAGCTTGCCGATTCGTGGGCGACCGACGGGCACAAATGGCTGCAGACGCCGTACGACTGCGGCTACGCCATCGTGCGCGACGCCGAAGCGCACCGGCGTGCCATGGTGATCGCGGCGAGCTATCTGCCGTCGGTCGGCGCGGGTGAGCGCGATCCCTCGCATTTCGTGCCCGAACTGTCGCGCCGTGCCCGTGGCTTTGCGACCTGGGCGATGCTGCGCCATCTGGGACGCCAGGGCATTGCTGCGATGGTCGACCGACACTGCCGACTGGCGCGGCTCATTGCCGATCGGGTGCGCGCTGAGCCCGGTATTGCCGTTGTGAACGACGTGGTCCTCAATCAGGTCATCCTGCGCTTCGGCGATGATGATGCGCGAACGCTCGCCATCATCGCGCGGTTGCAGGCCGACGGTGTCGCTTATGCCGGGGGTGCCAGGTGGCGCGGCCTCTGGGTCATGCGGCTTTCGGTCATCGGCTGGCCGACGACCGACGACGACGCCGTGCGGACGGCTGATGCCATCGTCACGGCGTTCCGGGCCAATACCTAGACATGAAAACGGGGCCCCGCAGGGCCCCGTTTCCTCAAATCGCGAAGCTGTCGGATCAGACGGGCATATTCTGTTGCGCGACCATGCAGTAGAGCATGCCGATCGAGAACATGGTGTTGAAGCGGCTGGCGTAAAGCGCGGGCTTAGCTGCCGCGGCCTTCTGCTCGGCGGTCGCCTCGACGAGACCCAGGATCTTCTGCTGCGCCGGCCAGATGATGAACCAGACGTTGAAGGCCATGACCAGTGCCATCCACATGCCGACGCCGATCATGATGAAGCCCTTTTTCAGCATCAAGGCGCTGAGCAGGTAGTCGCCCGGCTGCATCCAGGCGAGCAGCAATCCCGTGATCACCGTCGCCAGCGCGCCGTAGCGAAAGTAGAAGAGGACGTTGGGCGCGATGAACTTGGTGATGGCGGTGCGGCTCTCGACCGGCTGGATCGTCGGCATGGTCGGGACCTGCACGAAGTTCAGGTACCAGAGCAGGCCGATCCACAGAACGCCGCTGATCACATGCAGCCAGCGCATGGCAAAGGCTGCCCAAGCATGATCGATCTTCGTCATCTGGCCGGTCACCAGACCTATGACGACGACGATGGCGATCAGCAGAACGACGCCGGCACCAACTGTGCGCCCTGGCGATGTGAAGATGGCACCCATTAGGTTTTCCCCTTATCTTTTTGATGGGACTAGCGAATCCCTATGAGGCTCATTGTAAACTTGTCGCCGTCTGCGTTCAACGGTCGCATATGAATGTTTATCCCCCATGACCGGGTCCTACCGCGCACCGGAGATTTCCCACCGTTTCGTCCTCGATATGGTGCGCGCGGCCGACCGCGACCGCTTCCTGGCCGCGCTGTTCGCACCGGAGCCGGCGCGCCGTGGTCTGTTGGCTTTATTAGCCTTTGATCATGAGCTTGCCCGCACGCGGACCGTCACTCGCGAGCCGATGTTGGCCCGCATCCGGCTTGAGTGGTGGCGCGAGGCGGTTGCCGAGGCGGCGGGGGCTGCCAAGCCGCGGGCGCAGCCCATCGTTGAATCGCTGAGCGAAATAGCCAGGCGACATTGCCTGACGGCCGAGGGACTCACGGCTCTGATCGATGCCCGCGAAGAAGAGATCGAGGGGCCGCTCGATGTCCTGCGTGCCGGCCAAGCGCTGGCGGATCTGCAGTTGGACGTGCTGGCCGTGCGAGATGCCGCCACGCGGGACGCCGCGCGCGCCATTGGTGCCGCGTGGCTGATGGGCGAGGGGCCGGAGCGCGATGCGCTGCTCGCCGAGGCGCGGGCGCAGCGAAGTGGGATCGATGCGGCGGCGCTGCCGATCTTGCTGCCGGCGCTTGCACTCGGGAAACCGATGGGCCCCTGGCGCACGCCGCTCGCCTATTGGTGGGCCGCACGACGCGGTCGGTACTAGGTGTCCGGACGCATCGACAAGTCATGGGTCGTGGTCGACAGCATCGAGAACGGCCAGCATGACCGCTGTGTCGACCTGTTTCGGCGCCCCGACGGCAGCTTTGGCTTCGAGGAGTTCCGCAGGGACGTCGAGGACGCTGGTGCCTGGACGCCGGTTGCCTACTATTCGCGAGTTGCCTATGCCTCGAACGAGGCGGCACTCGACGCTGCGGTCGCGCGCGTGGTGTGGCTTGGCGAGGCGGTAAGGGTTCGCCGGAAGTAGGGAGGAAGCGTGGCACGCATCAAGGCCAACGGCATCGAGATCGAATACGAGACGTTCGGCAGGAAAGGCGATCCGGCGCTGCTCCTCATCATGGGGTTGGGCGCGCAGCTCACGCTTTGGCCCGAGTCCCTGTGCGAGGGGCTTGCGTCGCGCGGCTTCCACGTCGTGCGTTACGACAATCGCGACGTCGGCCTGTCGACCGACTTCGACAAATGGGGCGTGCCCAATATCATGGACGCCTTCATGAAGCTGATGAAGGGCGAGAAGGTCGCCGCGCCCTATCTGCTCGACGATCTCGCCAACGACGCCATCGGCCTGCTCGATGCGCTCGATATCGATCGTGCGCACATGGTCGGCGCCTCGATGGGCGGCATGATCGCCCAGATCCTGGCCGCGAAGTTCCCGCAGCGCACGCGCTCGCTGGTCTCGATCATGTCGACGAGCGGTCGTCGCGGCCTGCCGATGGGCAAGCCCGAGGCCGTGGCCATGCTTTCCGCGCAGCCCGAAGGACCTGCACGCGAACAGCTCATTGCGCACGCCATCAAGCTACGCACGGTGATCGGCAGCCCGGGTTTTCCCGCGGATCCCGCTGAACTGCGTGCCCTGGTCGAGCGCAACATCGACCGCCGCTACTATCCCGCCGGTGCTGCGCGGCAATATCTCGCCGTCATGGCGTCGGGTGATCGAGTCGACCTGCTCAAGACCGTGAAGGTGCCGACGCTGGTGCTGCACGGCGACGACGATCCGTTGCTGCCGGTTGAGGGCGGCCGTGACGTCGCGAGCCTCGTGCCGGGCGCCAGGCTCGAGACCTTTCCCGGCTGGGGCCATGACGTTCCCCAGCAGATGGTCCCGGAACTGATCGAGAGCATCTCCAGCTTCTGCAGAGCCGCGTGAGGTCACAGTCATGAAATTCGGCATCTTCTACGAACACCAGCTGCCGCGGCCGTGGGGCCCGAGGAGCGAATACCAGCTCCTGCAGGATTCGCTGACGCAGATCGAATTGGCCGACAAACTCGGCTACGACTACGCTTGGGAGGTCGAGCATCACTTCCTCGAGGAGTATTCGCACTCCTCCGCGCCGGAAGTGTTCCTGGGTGCCGCCAGCCAGCGCACCAAGCGCATCCGGCTCGGCCACGGCGTGGTCCAGCTCACCACCAACAACCCGCATCGCGTCGCCGAAAAGGTGGCAACGCTCGACCTGCTCTCGGGCGGCCGTGTCGAGCTCGGCATGGGCGAGGCGGCGGGGCCGGCCGAGCTGCATCCATTCGGCATTAAAGTGCGCGACAAGCGCGAGCGTTGGGAGGAGGCGGTGAAAGCCATCATCCCGATGTTCACGAGGGAAAGCTGGGAGTTCCACGGCGAGTACTACGATTTCCCGGCGCGCAATGTGATCCCCAAGCCGTTCCAGAAGCCGCATCCGCCGCTCTGGGTTGCCTGCTCCAATATCCAGACCATCGGCAAGGCGGGCGAGTGGGGCATGGGCGCGCTCGGCTTCACCTTTGTTACGCCCGAGGCGGCGCGTGCCTGGGTGCACAAGTACTACAACAACCTTTTAAACAACTCGAAGAAGCTCGCCGACTATCCGAGCAATCCCAACGTGGCGATGGTGTCGGGCTTCATGTGCGCGCCCACCGACGAAGAGGCCGAGGCCAAGGCCGCCGGCTGGACTTTCTTCATCTTTGCCCTCAGCTACTACGGCCGGAAGGGCGTCGACGCGCCGGGCACATCGAACCTGTGGGACGAATACCAGGCGTGGCGCGGCGGGCCGGAGGAGAAGAAGGCGCTCGAATCGGGCCTGATCGGCTCACCCGAGACCATCCGCAAGAAGCTGCGCCAATTCCAGGCGAGCCGCGTCGACCAGGTGATCCTGCTCAATCAGGCCGGCAAGACCAGCCACGAGGACATCTGCTCCTCGCTCGACCTATTCGCCCGCGAGGTCATGCCCGAGTTCCATGCCGCCGAGGCCGAGCATGCCGCCTGGAAGCAGAAGGTGCTCGACCGCGAGATCGTGCTGGAGGATCTCGACGTCGCAAAATACGACATCTTCAGCCACCAGAACGAACACATCGTCCGCCTCACGCCCGAGCAGCTGAAGCAGAAGATGGCCGAGAAGGAAGCCGCGGCCAAACGCGCCTGACGTGAACCACGTTCCCGTCCTGATCGCGGGCGGCGGGCCGGTCGGCATGACCTTGGCCCGCACGCTGGCGCTTTACGGCGTGCGCTGTCTGCTGGTCGAGCGCAATCCCACGACCACGCGGCACCCGAAGATGGACATCACCAACGGCCGCTCGATGGAGCTGTTCCGTCGGTTGGGGGTGGCGGACAGACTGCGCGCCGTGGCCGTGCCGGAAGAAAACAACTTCGATATCTCCTGGATCACATCGCTTGCCAGGGAAGCAGGAGGACGAGAGCTTCACCGCTTCCGCTATCCCAGCGTCGCCGAGAAGCGCCTAGAAATCCTTGCCCGCAACGACGGCACCCAGCCGCGCGAGCCCGCCATGCGGGTGAGCCAGGTGATGATCGAGCCCGTCTTGCGCGATGCCATCCTGGGCCATCCGCTGGTCGATGCGCGTTGGGGTGTGGCCTTCGAGGACTTTAAGCAGGACGAGACGGGCGTCACCGTGACGCTCCGCACCGTGGAAACCGGCGCAACGGAACAGGTGCGCTGCGATTTTCTCGCCGGCTGCGACGGCGGTACCAGCGCGGTGCGCGACAGGCTCGGCATCGCGCTGGAAGGTCGTGCCGCCGTGGCGCACCGCTACATGATCCATTTCCGCTCCGACGCGCGCGACCTGCTGCAGGCCTTCGGCGTCGCCTGGCACTACCAGACAGACAAGGGCACGCTGATCGCCCAGGACGACAAGGACACCTGGACCCTGCAGACGCGCCCACCGCTCGGCGCCGATCCTGCCGCCATCGATCCCAACGCAATGCTCGACGCCTGGGCCGGCCGTGCCTTCCCGCGCGAGATCCTCGTCGCCAATCCCTGGTTCACGCATCTGCTGCTGGCCGAGCGCTACCGGGGCGGCCGCGTGTTCCTGGCCGGCGACGCCGCGCATCAATACATCCCGACCGGCGGCTACGGCATGAACACCGGCATCGGCGATGCGGTCGACCTCGGCTTCAAGCTCGCCGCCACGGTGAAAGGCTTCGCCACGGCGGGCCTGCTCGACTCCTACGAGCGCGAGCGGCGGCCGGTCGGCTATCGCAACCGCATCGCTTCGGAGCGCCACACCGGCGTGCGCCTGAAAATCGCCGAACTCTACCAGAACGAACGCGATCCTGAGGCGTTGGGCCGTGCCATCGCGGCGCTGGGCAACGACGAGAACGAAAGCTGGGGCATCGAGTTCGGCTACCGCTACGACGGCGTCGAGGGCGATCCGGTGACCTACGAACCGACGACCGCGCCCGGCGCGCGCCTGCCCAGCGTATTCCTGGCCGACGGCAGCGCGCTCTACGACCATCTCGGGCCGTGGTTCACCCTGCTGCGCTTCGGTGACGCCGATCCGTCGCCGCTGATCGATGCGGCACCGGCGCCGCTGGAGATCGTCAATGTCGCCGAGGCCCGACTCGCCCCGATCTACCGGGCGAAGCTGGTGCTGGTGCGCCCCGACACGCACGTCGCATGGCGCGGCAATGGCTGCGACGATGGTGCGGCCGTCTGGGCCAATGTGCTCGACGGGAGGCTGGCGTGAAGGTCGCGGTCATAGGCGGCGGCATCGGCGGCCTTTCCGCGGCGCTGGCGCTGCTGAAGGCCGGCTGCGACGTGCAAGTCTACGAGCAGGCGCAGAAATTCGGCGAGATCGGCGCCGGCATACAGATCAGCCCTAACGCGTCGCGTCTGCTGCATCGTCTCGGCCTGAAACCGGCGATGGACACATGGGGCGTGCGGCCGCTGGCGGTGCACCAGAAGCGCTGGGACGACGGTCGCACCTTGCAGCGCGCGCCGCTGGGCCCCGAGGTCGAGGCACAGTTCGGCGCGCCCTACTATCATTTCCATCGCGGCGATCTCGCCGCCCTGCTGGCCGAGGCGCTGCCGAAGGAGCGTGCTCATGCCGGCCACCGCCTGGTCGGCCTGGAAGAGAAGGGCAAGCGCGTGGTCGCCCGCTTCGACAACGGCGTTTCGGTCGAAGCCGATCTGCTGATCGGCGCCGACGGCATCCACAGCAAAGTGCGCGCGCTCACCTTCGGCCCCGAGAAGCCGCGTTTCACCGGCTGCGTCGCGTGGCGCGGCCTGGTGCCGGCCGAGCGCATCGCCCACCTCGACATCGAAGTGGCCTCGCACAACTGGATGGGGCCGGGCGCCCACTGCGTGCATTACTGGGTCTCGGCCCGGCGGCTGATGAACGTGGTCTGCGTCGTCGAGCACGGCACCTGGACGAACGAGTCATGGACCGACAAGGGCAATGTCGCCGACGTGCTGGCACGCTACGAAGGCTGGCATCCGACCGTGCGCAGCCTGATAGAAGCCTTTCCGGAGACCTTCATCTGGGCGCTGCACGATCGCGCGCCATTGCCTGCCTGGACTAGCGGCCGCGTGGCACTCCTGGGCGATGCCTGCCATCCCATGCTGCCGATGATGGCGCAGGGCGCAGCGCAGGCGATCGAGGATGGCGCCGCCCTTGCGTCGCTGCTCGAGGCGATGCCCGACGACGTGCCGTCGGTGCTGCGCCGCTACGAGGAGATCCGCAAGCCGCGTGCGACGCGCCTGCAGGAGGCGAGTGCTGCCAACCGCACGCGCTTCCACCTGCCCGACGGGCCGGAGCAGCAGAAGCGCGATGAGGCAATGGCCAATTCGGGCGACCGCTCGATGGCCAATATCGGCTGGCTGTACATGCACGATGCGGCGCAAGTAAGTTGATGACATGACCACGACATCCAGGACCATCGTCGACACGGTGCGCATGCTCGCCAGATATCGGATGTGGGCAGATCGGCTCACCTTCGACGCGGTCCAGGCCCTGCCGCCCGGCGAGGCGACCAAGGCGCGGCCGACGCTGTTCAAGACCATGATCGGCACCCTCAACCACAACTACCTCATCGACCTGATCTGGCAGGCGCATCTCGAGGGTCGCGATCACGGTTTTGGGACCCGCAATGTCGTTCTGCACCCGGAGCTGTCCGATCTTTGGGCCGCGCAACAGGTCGTGAACCAGTGGTACATCGACTGGAGCGATCGGCAATCGCAGGACACGCTCGACGAAGTCGTGAACTTCACCTTCATCGGCGGCGAGAAGGCCGCCATGAGCCGCACCGATATCCTGCTGCATGTCGTCAACCACGCGACCTACCATCGCGGCTGGGTGGCCGAGATGTTCTTCCAGGTGCCCGCGAAGAACCCGACCACGGATCTGCCGGTGTTCCTGAAAGGAGGGCAGCCATGATCGAAGTGAATGGCCTGGCGCATGTCATCCTGACCGTCAGCGACTGGGAGAAGTCACGGGCCTTCTACGCCGAGTTGCTGCCCTTCCTCGGCCTGAAGAAGGTCTACGACGGCAACAACTTCCTCTATCACGTCGGCGGCCGCACGGCGCTCGGCATCCAGCGCTGCGCCGAGGAGCATGAGGGCGCGCGCTTCGCGCAGAACCGGGTCGGCCTCCATCACCTCTGCCTCAGGGCGCGCACGCGCGAGGATGTCGATAAGGTGGCCGACAAGCTGCGCAGCATGGGCGCCGCCATCCACCGCGGGCCGCTCGAGGGTGACTGGGCACCGGGTTACTACTTCCTCGTCTTCGAGGATCCCGACGGCATCCGGCTCGAAGTCAATTTCATCCCCGGCAAGGGCCTGCTCGCCTCGGACCCGCCGCTCAACCCCAGCTTCGATCCCGACTGGAACCAGAATTATCCGTAGGGGCTGGATCAAACCAAACGCACCCCCTCATCCTGAGGAGCAGCCGTAGGCTGCGTCTCGAAGGATGGGCAACGGTGCGTTTGGTCGCCACCCTTCGAGACGCGCCGCTTCGCGTCGCTCCTCAGGGTGAGGTGTTGTTGACCGAGCGTCAGCCCTTGTTCGGATTGATCAGGAACTTCTCGCCGGTCGCGCGCTTGGCGTAGGCGGCGATGTTCTTCGGATCGAGCGCCTCGGGCAGCGACACCACCTTGGTGTAGTGGCTGGCAAACGTCGTCTTGAGCGAATTGACGACGCGCTCGCGCAGGCGCGCCTGGTCGGGCCGGCCGATCTTCTGCAGGAACGGCGTCAAGAGCCAGCCGCCGACGCCCCACGCCATGCCGTAGTTGCGCGTGAGCTCGACGGCGCCGGTGCTGAGGCTGCCGTAGATGTAGATCTGCTTGTGCACCGAGGAGCCGTAGCGGTTGTAGGTCGTGGCGGTCTTGTTGATGGCCACTTCCATGCAGGTGAGGATCTGGCTGGCGAGCTTGCCGCCGCCGATGGCGTCGAAGGCGATCGTGGCCCCTGTCTCGACCAGCGCCTGCGTGAGATCGTCGGTGAAGCTCGCGGCACTCGAATCGACGACGTGCTTGGCGCCGATGCCCTTCAGGATCTTGGCCTGCTCGGCGCTGCGCACGATGTTGACGAGGCCAATGCCGTCCTCATTGCAAATCTTGTTCAGCATCTGGCCAAGATTGGAGGCGGCGGCGGTGTGCACCAATGCCTTGTGGCCCTCGCGCTTCATGGTCTCGGTCATGCCGAGCGCGGTCAGCGGATTGACGAACCACGAGGCGCCCTCGGCCGCGGTCGTGCCGGCCGGTAGCGGCTGGCAGTCGCGCGCATTCAGTAGCCGGTACTGCGCGTACATCGAGCCGCCGACCATCGACACCGTCTTGCCTTTCAGCGCCTGGGCGGCGTCGGAAGAGCCTGCTTTCACGACAGTGCCGGCACCCTCATTGCCGACCGGCATCGATTCATCGAGCCGTGTTGCGAGGAACGGCAGCGCCGCGGCCGGGATCTTGGCCGTCACCTTGATGCTGTCGCCGCTGCCGCTCGACTTGAACGACGCCATGTCGGCCGGTCCCAGGAGGAGGCCGAGGTCCGACGGATTGATCGGCGTCGCCTCGACCTTGACCAGCACCTGGTCGGGGCCGGGCTCGGGCAGGTCGACCTTGGCCAGCGACAGCTCGAGATCGCCGCTCTTGCTGATCAGGGAGCGAAGCTGCAGTCCGGAAATCTTGGTGGCGTCGCTCATGGTCTCTCTCCCGCTGTTTCTGTGTCGGGCCGCTTATGCCAAGGGCCCCTCAAGCAAACAAGCGCCACCCAGACGAACAAGGCCGATTGGCGGTGCCTTCCTATCAATCCGGATCGCCCATAGTATGACGCCATGGCACATCCCAAGATCGGCCTGGCCCTCGGCAGCGGCTCGGCGCGCGGCCTGTCGCACATCGGCGTCCTCGACGCCCTGCTCGAGGCCGGCATCGAGCCCGACGTCGTCTGCGGCACGTCGATCGGCGCGCTGGTGGGCGCCGCCTATGTCGCCGGGAAACTGCCCGCGCTGCGGGACTGGGCCGAGTCGGCCACCTGGCGCCAGGTTGTCCGGCTCATGGATGTTCGGCTTTCGCGTGGCGGGTTGATCGACGGCAAGCAGATCGTGGCCCTGCTGCGCCGGCTGGGCATCGACGCGCCGATCGAGAGCTACGACAAGCACTTTGCGGCCGTCGCCACCGATCTCTCGAGCGGACGCGAGGTCTGGCTGCAGAAGGGATCGATCCTCGAGGCCGTGCGCGCCTCGATTGCGATCCCGGGCATCGTCAGTCCCGCCCAGCTCGATGGCAAATGGCTGGTCGACGGCGGCCTGTCCAATCCGGTTCCCGTCTCGCTCTGCCGGGCGCTGGGGGCGGAGATCATCATCGCGGTCAACCTCAACGGCGACCTGGTGGGCCGTCGTTTCGACAAAGCGCGCGCCATGCCGCCGGCCGCCGCACCGTCGCGCATATCGACGGAGCTTTTCCGCCGCGTGCTTGGCAAGGGCCTGGGCGCGCGACCCGACGAGGCGGCGGAGATCGTGCCGGATCCGCTGGCCCGTATCCCGTCGGCGCCGGGCTACCTCGACGTTCTCGCCAACTCCCTCAACATCATGCAGGACCACATCACCCGCACCCGCCTGGCCGGCGAGCCGCCGCATGTCCTGCTCGTCCCGCGACTCGGCAGCATCGGCCTGCTGGAATTCACCAAGGCGCGCGAAGCGATCGCCGAAGGGCGCCACTGCGTCCAGCACGCCCTGCCGGCGCTGAAGCGTTATATGTAGTCATTTCCCGTCGTCCTGAGCGGAGCGAAGCGTAGCCGAAGGACCTCTTTTCCTCGATGGACCGATGAAAAAGAGGTCCTTCGACTGCGCCGCCCTGCGGGCGGCTCCGCTCAGGACGACGGGAAGGCTGGAGGCGTTGAAGCGCCCCTGACTTCATGTGACCTTCCGGCGCTGCGTTTCGTTCCACGAGAGGACCTGTCATGGAGTACTACGATCTCGGCGCCTACATCCGCGCAGTCACGACAAAGTCTCCCGACACGCAGCTCTGGTTCGATCGCGGCCTCAACTGGCTGTTCGGGTTCAATCACGCGGAAGCCATAAAATGTTTCGGCAAGGCGCTGGAAACCGATCCGCGCTGCCCGATGGCCCATTGGGGCATCGCCTACGCCGCCGGCCCCAACTACAACCTGCCTTGGCATCGCTACGATCCGGCCGGGAAGGCCCGTGCGCTGGCCGCTGCCTACGACGCCATGCAGAACGCGCTAACTCATGCGAGCCACGCCACGCCGGTCGAGCAGGCGCTGATCAACGCCCTGCCGGCACGCTACCCGCAGCGCGAGGCGATCGAGGACCAGTCGGGCTGGGACCGCGCCTTCACCAACGAGATGCGCAAGGTCTTCGCCAGCTTCCCTAACGATCTGGAAGTGCGCTGCGTCTTCGTCGACGCGATCATGGTCGAGACGCCGTGGCAGATGTGGGACATCACGACCGGCGGCATCGCCAAGGATGCGGGCACCGCCGAGGCGGTCGAACTGCTCGAGAGCGCCTTTCGCGACCTGCCCGACTCGTGGACCCATCCCGGCCTGCTGCACCTCTATGTCCATCTGATGGAGATGTCGCCGTTCCCGCAGCGGGCGCTGCGCGCCGGCGACCAGTTGCGCGACCTCGTGCCCGACGCCGGGCATCTGATCCACATGCCGACCCATATCGACGTCTTGTGCGGCAACTACCGCGATGTCGTCGTCTATAACCAGAAGGCGGTGGTGGCCGACCGCAAGTTCCTGGCGCGCGAGGGTGCCACGAACGTCTATGCGCTCTACCGCACCCACAACCATCATTTCATCGTCTACGGCGCCATGTTCCTCGGCCAGTACACGCCGGCGCTCAAGGCGGCGCAGGAGATCATCGACACCACGCCCGAGGCATTGCTGCGCATTCCCTCGCCGCCCATGGCCGATTTCATCGAAGGCTATATCTCGATGAAGCAGCACGTGCTGGTGCGCTTCGGAAAATGGCAGGAGATCCTCGACCAGGAGCTGCCCGAGGACCGCGAGCTCTACTGCTCGACGACGGCGATGATGCTCTATGCCAGGGGCGTGGCCCATTCGACCCTGGGCAACATCGCCGAGGCGGAGAAGGCGCGGGAGGTTTTTCGCGCGGCAGCGGCCAAAGTTCCCGAGTCGAGACGCGTGCACAACAACACCGTCGTCGGCCTGCTCGCCATCGCCGAGCAGATGCTGAGCGGCGAGCTCGAATACCGCCGCGCCAACTACGACCTCGCGTTCCGTCACTTGAGGCAGGCGGTCGCGCTGGAAGACGGACTGCCCTACGACGAGCCCTGGGGCTGGATGCAGCCGTCGCGCCATGCGCTGGGCGCGCTGCTGCTGGAGCAGGGCCACATCGAGGAGGCCGAGGCCGTCTACCGTGCCGACCTCGGCTTCGACGGCAAGCTCAGCCGCGCCTGCCAGCACCTGGAAAACGTCTGGAGCCTGCACGGCCTGCATGAATGCCTGGTCCGTCGCGGCGACACCGCCGAAGCGCCGATGATCAAGGCCCGCCTCGACCTCGCCTCGGCCCGCGCCGAAGTCGTGGTGCGGGCCTCGTGCTTCTGCCGGCGGCAGGCGGCTTGAAGGAGCGCTGTCGATGGTTCTTGCTGCTCATGTTCCTCTCCCCCGCTAGGGGGAGAGGCTAGGTGAGGGGGCATCGACGACCGTGTGCAACCAAGCGCGGGGATTACCCCGCGCGACTCACCCAACCTCTCCCCCTAGCGGGGGAGAGGAGTATCGCTTCGACTTGAGGAGAAGACAGGAATGAAACGCAGGGAATTCGTCACCGGGGCATCCGCCGCCACGGTCGTCGCTTCGTCGACCGACCTGGCCTTCGCCCAGGCCGGCGGCACGCTCGGCGTGCTGCTGATGCATGGCAAGCAGGGGCGGCCGAACACGCCTGGCCTCAACGACATCACCTCCAAGCTGTCGGGGATCGGCGCCAGGGTGCTCGTGCCCTCGATGCCGTGGGAAGGGCAGGGCTGGGAGCGCATCTCCGTCACCGTCGACCAGGTCCACGCGATGATCGACGGCTTCGTCGGCCAGCTGCGTGGCCAGGGCGCGCAACGCATCGTCGTCGGCGGACAGAGCCTTGGCGCCAACATGGCGCTCTCCTATGCCGTCGCCCGGCAGAACGTCGCGGCCTGCGTCATGCTGGCGCCCGGCCATAGTCCCGGCCACGTGTTGCGGACCTATTCCGATGTGCCGGGCCTGCTTGAAAAAGCGGCGGCGCTGGTCAACGCGGGCCAGGGCAACCAGCCGTTCAAGGGCACGGACGAGAACCAGGGCAGCAAGCTCACGCTCAACACGACCGCCGCGGCCTATCTCAGCTGGCTGAACCCGCGCGGCCAGGCCGCCATGCAGGCCCAGGCGCCGCTGCTGCCGGCCAGCATTCCGCTCCTGATGGTGATGGGCAAGCAGGACCCCGCGTTCAACGTCAACGAGGCGAACGTCTACAAGCCGGCCGCGAAGAATCCCTACAGCAAGTACATCGTCGTCAACGCCGGCCATCGCGACACCGACTTCGCCGCCTCGGCGCAGGTCGTGAGCTGGATCGGGGGGCTGCCGGCGTGAACCTCATGTTCCTCTCCCCCTATCGGGTGGAGCAATCGCTTATGACTCAAAGATCCCTCACTTCCGCGCGGGGTAACCCCCGCGCTGAAGTGAGGGATCTTTTGCTTCCACTTAGAATGCGAGCTGCTGCAGCCTTTTAGGTCACATGCGATAGCCCTGCCCTAGCGGGGGAGAGGAGTATTAGAAGGTTACTTGCGGAAGTGAGCCTCATACTGCTCGACGAGCGGCGACAGGTCCGACCACTTTCGTTTCGAACGCAGGAAGACGTGTCGTATCTTGTAGCGGTCGGCGCGGAACTGCGCGGGATCGTCGAACGCACCGGCCGGCAGGGTGCGCACGCCCGGCACTGCCTCCAGGGTGAAGCCGAGGTTACTGCCGCATCTCGAGCAGAACTCGAGGTCGAGCCATCGGCCCGATTCATCCGAGACATGCCGGTAGCGCGCGACGGTCTGTCCCGTGATCTCGACCTCGTCGCTGTTGAAGACGACTTCGGTTCCGAAGGCCGTGCCGGTGCGGCGCTGGCACCAGGTGCAATGGCAGATCGTGATACGCGACGGTTCGGCGGTCGTCTTGAACTGCACGGCGCCGCAGACGCATCCGCCGGTCTTTTGCTCAGTCATTCTGTGCTTTCCGGATCAAATACGTATCCATGATCCAGCCGTGCTTCTGCCGCGCCTCGGTGCGGCGGCGGTGAATCTCGCCGGCGACATCCTGGAGCTTTCCCGAGATCAGAATCTCGTCGGCCGTGCCGAGATAGGCGCCCCAGTAGATTTCCATGTCGCCGTGAACGCCCGCGTCAGCGAACTTCCGATAAGTGTCCTCGCCATCGAGCAGCACTGCGGCGCTGTCGATGCCTTCGGGAAATCCCTCAGCGAGCTTGCGGCCGGTGGTCAGCAGCACCGGCTCGGCGATGCGGTTGAGCGGGATCCTGTGCCTCGCCGCCAGCGCCTGCACAGCCGTGATGCCGGGGATCACCTCATAGTCGATGCTGTGCCGGCCGCCCGCGATGATTGCCTCGATGTTGCGGATGGTGCTGTCGTAGAGCATCGGATCGCCCCACACGAGGATGCCGGCGGTCTCGCCGTCCTTCATCTCACCCGCGATCATCGCCTCGAACACCGCCTGCTTGGCGGCGTTCAGCTCGTCGACCGAGGCGCGGTAGTCCGCCGGCTGGGTGTCGCGCGGCGGGCTCGGCGCCTCGACGAATCTGTGAGCGCGTCCCGGCGCGATATGGCGGCGGCAGATCTCTTCGCGCACGTCCCGCAGCTTTCCCTTCAGGCGGCCCTTGTCCATCAGGAAGAAGACGTCGGCGCGGTTCAGCGCCTTGATGCCCTGCACGGTGATGTAGTCGGGGTCGCCGGCACCGATGCCGATGATGAGGATCCGTTTCATGCTGGCTGGACACTATCCGAGGCCCGGACCGGCGAGAAAGGTCTTTCGGTCCGGAGGAACGCTTGCCTCGAGCGGCGTCAGGCTGGCGTCAAACGCCGTCCGTTCGCCTCTTGGGCGGCCGGACCTCGCGCGCCTTGGCCGGGTGAGCGGGCGGAACACCGAGCAGACGATCGAACTCGCGCTTGGAAACGCCGTAGCATTCGCACGCGCCTTGCCGCAGGCCGCGGCGGTCGAGGATGGTGACGACGCCGCGGCTGTAGCGGATGAAGCCGGCACGCTGCAGCGCGCCCGCCGCCGCCGAGACGCCGGTGCGCTGCACGCCCAGCATCATGGCCAGGAATTCCTGGGTCAGCAGGAATTCGTCGGACTCCATGCGATCGTGAGTCATGAGAATCCAGCGGCAGCAGCGCTGCTCGAGGGAGTGGAAGTGGTTGCACGCCGCCGACTGCGCCACCTGGTTGAAGAGGGCATGGGTATAGCGGTGCATCACCGTCCGCATCGAAGCACTGCGCGCGAGCTCGGCGCTGAACCGCGCCGCTGTCATGCGCAGGCCGGCGCCGGGCACCTGGACATAGACGCTGGTGGGCGCGCGGTTGTCGCCCAGCAGCAGGGGCAGGCCGACCACGCCTTCGTTGCCGATCGTTCCGACCTCGGCGGCCTGGCCGTTGGCCATGGTGTTCACCAGGGAGCCGACGCCGGTTTCGATGAAGTAGACGAACCCGAGACGCTGGCGGGCACGATAGAGCGACTGCCTGTAGCCCAGCGGCACACGGTGAAGATGCGGCAGGAGCCGCTGATAATCCCTGGACGACAGCAACCCGAGCAATCGGTTGGCAGGAGCATCCGCGATCGTGCGCTTGGCCACCACGGCGTTGTCCTTCCCCATTGTGTTCAGCGGGCGCCAACAGGCGCGCATTGGAGTTCACTGTCGAGACGATTCGACGTTCAAGCACCCCTATTGGTGCCGGCGGAACGTTTGCCCGTCGCCGGCGTTACCTAAGAAGTCCAAGGAGGGCGTTATCGGCATCGGAAAGCCGCCGAGGCAGCAGGCCGGAGTCAAGCACCGCCACCCCTTGGGCCGCCGGACCTCGTGCGCCTTGGCCGCGTGCGGGAGGGAATCGCCGAGCAGGCGATCGAACGCGCG
This sequence comes from Alphaproteobacteria bacterium, assembly GCA_947474005.1. Classification (GTDB taxonomy): domain Bacteria; phylum Pseudomonadota; class Alphaproteobacteria; order Reyranellales; family Reyranellaceae; genus Reyranella. Next base: position 24,548 of record CANJHI010000023.1, read on the forward strand.
CTTGGAGACGCGATTCCATGCGCACCTCCGCAGCCGCAGGCTGCGGCGGTCGAGGATGGTGACGACACCGCGCCCTGTTCAATACGGAACACTTATGTCGAACACCGGACATATGTCGCTTGATATTCGAAATTGCACGTAGACACCACGCCGATCCGGGCGCGTTGATGAAGCGTCACGCCCAGACAAACGGTGTTTGTCCATGAACCGCCACAAGGCCCGCGTCGATCCTCGGATGTCCGCTTCAGGTCACCAGGTGACGATATTCCAGCAAGTTGCTGGGAAAGTGAGGACTTCATGCGCCGCGCCAGCACCACGCTCGACGCCAACATCGGCCTGCCGCCCAAATTTGCAAACCTGGCGCGGGGCACGATCGCGCGTCGCGACTCCGAGCGGGCGGAGCATCGCGACACGGAAGCCCTGTTGATGAGCGTCCTCTTCCGGCATCAGGACCTTCTCGAGGGAAAAGACGCGCTGATCTGCGAGCAGGAGATCCTGAGGGAGGCGGACCATCGCGGGCTTCTGGACAGCCTGCAGATGATCGTGAGTGTGCTGTCGCAACAAAGCTGGACCGAGAAAGATGCCAAAGTCACGTCGCGCCTGTCCGTCGCGGCCAACCGTGTGGGCGCGATCGTCGGACTCCACCTGCACCATTCCCTGGAGGGCGCGCAGACCGTCGATTTCAGGCAGTACCTCGACGAACTCTGTAGCGAACGCGCGACGATGTCGCTGTCGGATCGGCTCGTCGTCGTCGATGGAATCGAGGTGAGATTGCCGCCCGCGACGGGGGCCTCCCTCGGCCTGATCGTCAACGAACTGGTCACGAACGCCATCGAGCACGGCAAAGGGCAGATCACGGTGACGCTCGAACCGCGATCCGGGGAGGGTTACGCCCTGTCGGTCTGCAATGATGGCTCGACCTTGCCGGACGGATTCGACCCCGCGGCCTGCAGCGGCCTGGGCCTGCGCCTGGTCTCGTCCCTTGTCGCGCAGATCGGCGGCAAACTGCGGTTCGATCGCGGCGAAGATGACGCCAGTACGAAAGTCACGGTGCTGTTCAGATAAGCACGATCCGGCTGGGCGTCCCTTACATCGCGCCATGCATTGAGAATGTTGAATATTCTGTAGAGAATGGGCCCTGAAGTGGGGGCCAAATGGCTGTGCTGCATCTGCCCCGGTACGCGGCGAGCGTGCTTTTGTATGGCGTGATCGCCCTGGTCTCCGTCGAAGCCGCCCTTCGACTCCAGTAAAAGCTTGGGCCGTTCTACGACCTCGAGATGGCCACGCCCCTCGACCCATCGCGCGACAGCTATTCCGACACGCTCAACCATCGCCCGGTCGGACGCGAGGTCGGGTCGTTCGAGACGACGGATCCGTCGGGGGATCCGTCGGGGGATCCGTCGGGGAGGCTACAGACCTACAGCTTTTCCGCGGAGTACGATGCCGACGGCATTCGCCTGCCGCGCCCCGGTCCCCCTGCGCCGCCGTGCCGGGAGCGGAAATCGATGCTCTTTCTCGGTGATTCCTTCATGCAGGGATACGACGACCGCAACACCATTCCGTTCCATGTGGCGACCGAAGTCGAAGCGCGGACCGGCCTCTGCATCGCGGCCTACAACGCGGGCTATACCTCCTATTCGCCGTCCATCTTCATCGTCCAGGCCAATCGGCTGATCCCTCTGCTGAGGCCCGACGTCGTCGTCGTCGATATCGATGAAGCCGATCTCTTCGATGAATACGTGCGCTATCGCGGACTGATCGTCAGGAACGAACAAGGGCGCACGATCGCCGTTCGCGGATCGCCGGCCTACGCCGCGTATCTCTCCAGGCTCGACGAAATCCGCTCGCGGCCGCTCTACATCGCGAGGTTCATCGAGAAGCAGCTCTTCACCCGTGCCCACAGCCAGCGCGTGCTGGCCGATTTCCGTGCCCAGGCCCCGCTCGCCTATTCGGCCGACACTTCTTCCGGGGCCGCCGACAGGTATCGGTCCGAGCTGGCCTATTTCGACTCGAGGGTCGATGAGCTGGCGATCACGCTGCTGCGCTATCTGCCGCCGCAAAACGTGTTCTTCATCCACCATCCTCACCTCGGGCACATCCGCCCGGATGCGTCGGGGCGCCGCTGGAAGCGGCTCGTCGCCACCGCCGTCGCCCGGGTGGCGGAACGCCACGGCCTGAATTTCTTCGATGCGACCGATGTCCTGGCCGAGCGCTTCGGCGCTTCCCCGGAGACCTTCTATTGGCCCGGCGACATGCATTTCAATCTGGAAGGCACGCGCCTCTATGCCCTGGCCGTGGCCGCCTACCTGGCAACGCTACCGGATTGGCAGCGGTGACTGTGCCAGCCACAAGGAATAGGTCTCAGTCCCTGGGTGTGCTGGCAAAATGCCTGCATTTGAAAAAGTTCGAAGATAATTTGACAGGTTCAGCAGGTTATGTGCTATATTTCTGATACGTTGCCACGACGTGTGTAATGCGCGGGCCGCCCGGTTCACTTGCCCGGAGCGGCCTTTTTCGTGGGCCGGTGGCGTCCCGTTCTCCACGCGGGCGATGCAAGGGGTTTTGGGTCCCAGGACCTGACCGCGAGCCACGGGTGCAGGGGCGTATTTCCCTGTCGATCAAAACCACAGTCGATGCCTTCCCTCATGGCCGTCGGGAAGGCGCCGCAAAATGACGCGATTAGAGAGAGCATACCCGCGCAGGAGAACCCTTGGCGCGGTCGACTTCCTGCAGTGCCTGCCTCCTCGTGAGGGTCCTGTGCTGCAAGCTTGTCCGACCGGACATGCCCGGCCCCCCGTCCGCATCAGCGGGACGCAAGACTCAGTCGGTTCCTGGAAGGTCACTCCAGCAGACTGGCACAAGAGCCGGGAGAAACCCGGCCGAGCCCGAACCCTCGTGTGATCACTGGCCTTTTCGACCCTGTGGAGGGGTTCTGCTGGTTTCTCGGGACTCAAAATTTGCGTGGAGAGAACACGATGAACAGTGTTTCGACCGTGTCGCCGCCGTCGTTCATGATGTTCGCCGCGGCACAGCTCCGCGATTCGGGGCTGTGCCCGAAACGCCTCGGCGCTGTGCCGCGGGAGACGACCAAGCCGTTGAAACGGCCGGACAATGACGGGCCGGCGGCACACGCTGCGGCACAGCTGGCGCCGTTTAGCGGCACACTTCGTGTGCCGGACATGCTCTCAGGCCGTGTGCCAGGCCCGTCGTGTCGTCGAGACCGCGAGCAGGATCGCGTAGGCCACGATGCCGGCGGCGACGCAGGCGTAGAGGCCGGAGACGCCCCAGCCGAAGAAGTCGAGGGCGAGCAGGCTGCCACCGGCGGCGATGACGAAGCGCAGCAGGGTGGCGGCGGTGGGCCAGATCATGTCGCCCGCGCCCATGGCCGCAAAGGTGAGCGCCATGGAGAGGCCGAAGAAGCCGTAGGTCGGGCCGACGATGCGGAAGTAGAGACGCCCGGCTTCGAGCGCCGTGGGGTCCTTGGTGAAAAGCGTCAGCCAGAGGTCGGGCCAGATCGCCACCACGAGGCCGATGGCGAGCGTGACCGCGCCGGCCAGGAGCGCGCCCACCCAGGCCACCTTTCGGGCGCGGGCGAATTGCCTCGCACCCTTGTTGGTGCCGACCATGGCGGTAAGTGCCGCGCCGATGCCGAAGGTGAGGGGGCTCAGGAGATATTCGAGGCGGCTGCCGACGCCGTAGCCCGCGATGGCGGCGTCGCCCGCGCGTCCAATGAGACCGGTGACGACCAGCACGGCGGCGTTGATCAGGATCACCACGACGCAGGAAGTGGCGCCGATCTTCAGGATGTCGGCGAAGGCGGCCCAGCGGAAACCTTTCACCGGCCAGCGCAGGCGCACGGCGGCACGGCCCATCAGGAATGGCCGCAGGATCCAGAGGGCTGCGATGCCGTAGGAGGCGACCGCGGCGGCGGCCGGTCCGGCGACGCCGAGCTTCGGGAGCCCGGCCCAGCCAAGGGTCAGCGCACCGCTCAGCGGGATCTGCAGGATCGCCATGACGATCAGCGCGATGCCGGGCGATTTCATGTCGCCGGTGCCGCGCAGGATCGAGGCCAGCGTGTTGGCGAGCCAATGGGCGCCGCAGCCCAGGAACATGACCGTCGAAAAGGCGACCGCTCCCTCGAGCGCGGCGCCGCTGCCGCCCAGCGCGCCATAGAGCGGCCGGCCGAAGCCCACGAACACGATCGCGAACAGCACCGACATGCCGAGCGCGATGGCGATGGCGTGCGCGGCGGCCGCCTCCGCGCCGGCACGGTTGCCCGAGCCCAGCGCCCGCGCGACCGAGGAGGAGACGCCGCCGCCCATGGCGCCGGCCGACATCATCTGCAGGGTGGTCTGGGCCGGGAACACCAGCGCCAGTGCCGCGAGCTGGACGGTGCCGAGCTGGCCCACGAACCAGCCGTCGGCGATCAGCACCAGGCTCTGCGTTGCCACGTTCAGCACGTTGGGCGCAGCCAGTGTCAGGATGGTCGGGACCAGCGGCCCCGAGAGCATCGCCGTGCGGCGGTCGACGGCGCTCAGGCGCCGGTCCACGCTCGCCTGGTCGTCGAGAAGGCGAGCACCAGGGAGAAGGCCACGATGCCGGTCGCCACGCAGGCGTAGAGGCCGGAGACGCCCCAGCCGAAGGTGTCGAGGGCCAAGAGGCTGCCGCCGGCGGCGATGGTGATGCGGGTGAAGTTGGCGAGCATCGGCCAGATCATCTCGCCGGTGCCCTGCGAGGCGAAATAGAGCGCCATCGCGATGCCGAAAAAGCCGTACACGGGACCGACGATGCTGAGGTAGTGGCGGCCCGAGGCGAGCGCCCCGGCGTCCTTGGTGAACAGGCCCAGCCACAGGTCGGGCCACAGCGCCACGATCAGGCCGATCAGGGCAGCCACGCCGCCGGCCATGAAGGCACCGGTCCAGGCCATGCGCTGGGCGCGGGCATACTGCTTGGCGCCGATGTTGGTGCCGACCAGCGCGGTCAAGGTCGCGCCGACGCCGAAGGCGATCGGGATCAGCATGTATTCGAGGCGGCTGCCGATGCCGTAGCCGGCGATCGCGGCATCGCCCTGGCGGCCGATCAGGCCCGTGACGATCAGCACCGTGCCGTTGGTGAGCACGACCACGATGCAGGCGATCGCGCCCACCTTCAGGATGTCGCGGAACGGCCGCCAGCGGAAACCGTCGACCGGCCAGCGCAGCCGCACGGTAGCCTTGTCGCTCAGCAGTCTGGACAGCATCCACACGGCGGCGAAGGCGAAGGAGATGACGGCCGCCGCCGCCGGTCCGCGGATGCCGAGCGCCGGCAGGCCGAACCAGCCCAGGGTCAGCGCGCCGGTGAGTGGGATTTGTAGGGCGGCACTGGCGACCAGCGCATAGCCCGGCGTCTTCATGTCGCCGGTGCCGCGCAGCACCGAGGCCATGGAGTTGGCGACCCAGTGCACGATACAGCCAAGGAACAGGATGGTGGCGAAGGCCTCGGCGCCGTCGAGCGCCGCGCCGCTGCCGCCCAGCGCCCCGAAGAGGGTGCGGCCGAAACCCACGAAGATGACCGCGAACAGCGCCGCCATGCCGAGCGCGATGGCGAGCGCATGGGCGGCCGCCGCTTCCGCCGCCGCCTTGTTGCCCGAGCCCAGGGCGCGGGCCACCGAGGAGGAGATGCCGCCGCCCATGGCGCCGGCCGACATCATGCCCAGCGTCATCTGCGCCGGGAACACCAGGGCCAGCGCCGCCAGCGCCGTGGTGCTGCCGAGCTGGCCCACGAACCAGCCGTCGGAGATGCTGACCAGGCTCTGCATGGCCACGTTCAGCACATTGGGAGTGGCCAGCGCCACGATGGTGGGCACGATCGGCCCGGCCAGCATCATCTGCCGGCGTTCTGCGGGGGTCATTAACGACTAGTTAGCACGCGAAGCCTCGCGCGCTCGCGAACTTATCTCATGAGGTAGGGAGGTTTTTCAGCGCCGCGCGTGGAGCGTCACGACGGTCTGGGCGAGCTGGTCGATGGTGTCGATGCCCGCCACCGTGTTGATGGGGATCGAGACGTCGAAGCGGTCTTCCAGCTCCATGATCACGTCCATGACCGTGAGCGAATCCACGGTCGTGCCCTTGGAGATCACGGTCTGCGGCGTGATCGCCTGGCCACCGACCTGATAGGGCGCGAGAAGCCGGAAGATTTCCTGCATTACGTCGAACTGCAGCGCTGAGCGGGTATTCGCGGCGAAATCATGTGTGAGTTGCAAGGCTGCCTCCGCCGGTTGATGTCGATCTCATCTGATCGCGGCGGCTGCGTCCTGGGAAATAACAATTCGTTACCCACTGTTGCGGGACGTTACGGATTGTTGCGGCAGACTCACTCCGCCGCGAGCGGCGTCGGGGCCAACCACGTGTCGAAATCGCGCAAGGCGCGCGCACTCATCGCCTGCTTGCGTTCCTTGCCCTTGAACGTGCCGTCGATCGGCGGGAACAGGCCGAAGTTGACGTTCATCGGCTGGAAGGTGGTGGCATCGGCACCGCCGGTGATGTGGCCCAGCAGCGCGCCCATCGCCGTGGTGATGGGCGGCGGCGCTTGCGTCGTGCCATGCCGTTCCGCGGCGGCAAAGCGTCCCGTCATCAGCCCGACGGCGGCGCTCTCGACATAGCCCTCGCAGCCTGTGATCTGGCCCGCGAACCTGAGCCGCGGCATCGCCTTCAGGCGCAGCGTGGCATCGAGCAGGCGAGGGCTGTTGAGGAAGGTGTTGCGATGCAGACCGCCCAGCCGCGCGAACTCGGCTTTCTCGAGGCCCGGGATGGTGCGGAAGATGCGCGTCTGCTCGCCGTGCTTCAGCTTGGTCTGGAAACCCACGATGTTCCACAGCGTGCCCAGCGCATTGTCCTGGCGGAGCTGCACGACCGCCCATGGCCGCGTGCCGGTCCGTGGGTCACGCAGGCCGACGGGCTTCATTGGCCCGAAGCGCAGCGTCTGCGGGCCGGTCGAGGCGATCACCTCGATCGGCTGGCAGCCGTTGAAGTAGGGCGTGTTCGCCTCCCACTCCTTGAACTCGGTCTTGTCGCCTGCCAGCAACGCCGCGACAAACGCCTCGTACTGCGGCTTTTCCATCGGGCAGTTGAGATAGTCGGCGCCGTCGCCTCCCGGCCCGCCCTTGTCGTAGCGCGACTGCTTCCAGGCGATCGAAAGATCGATGCTCTCGTGGTGCACGATCGGCGCGATGGCATCGAAGAAGGCGAGCGACTCCTCGCCCGTCAGTTTCGCCAGCGCCTCGCCCAATGCCGGCGAGGTGAGGGGACCGGTGGCCACGATCACGCTGTCCCAATCCTCGGGTGGCAGCCCCGCCACTTCGGCGCGCTCCAGCGTCACCAGCGGATGAGCGAGCAGCGTTTCCTGCACCGCGGCCGAGAAGCCGTGCCGATCGACGGCGAGCGCGCCGCCCGCCGGCAGCTTGTGCGCGTCTGCCGCGCGCATGATCAGCGAGCCGGCACGCCGCATCTCCTCGTGCAGCAGGCCCACGGCATTGTTCTGTGCATCGTCGGAACGGAAGGAGTTGGAGCACACGAGCTCGGCGAGATTTTCGGTGAGATGCGCCTCGGTGCCGCGCACGGGCCGCATCTCGTGCAGCACCACGGGCACGCCCGCCTCGGCGAGCTGCCACGCCGCCTCGCTGCCCGCGAGGCCGCCGCCCACGATGTGCACGTGCTTGATGCTTGACGCCATGCTCCCCAACCTGAAAACCTAAGGGCCTGAAACCGTAGGGTTCTTACATGGGAGAAACGTCGATGGCGAACAAGTATCACAATCCCAAATCTGTGGCGCTGGCCGGCAAGTACAGCCTGGGCTGCGAGATTGCGCCCGGTGCGCGCGTGCTTTTCGTCGCGGGCCAGGTCGGTCTCGACGGCGCGGGCAAGCTGGCCGACGGCATCGAGGCGCAGTGCGACCAGGTCTGGAAGAACATCGGCGAGGTGCTGAAGGCCGCCGACATGGGCTATGGCGACATCGTCAAGATCACCTCGTTCCTGACCGACAGCCGCTTCATCGCCGCCAACCGGGCGTCGCGCGACAAGGTCATCAAGGATCCGTACCCCGCCTCGACTCTTCTGATCATCCAGGGCCTCGCCGATCCCGCCATGCTGGTCGAGATCGAGGTGGTGGCGGCGAAATAGAAGGGCGTCGGCTTCAGCCCCGGTGTCGCCACCCTGGCGCTCGCCGCGTGGCTGCGGCGGCATTCGCTGGATTGACCGGCAGTGACAAGCACTTGATGGTGTCGACGGGCGGTATGGGAAATTCGATGTTCAACAAGCCGTTCTGCGCCGCGCTCTATGCGCTGGCGCTTGCCGTTGTGCCGATCTCCAGTGGGCCAATCTCCGGCGCCTGGGCGGCCAATGAGCCCGTCGAGGGCGTCGATGTCTTCATCAAGACGCAGCCGAGCAGCGTCGTGATCATCCAGGTCACGACCAACGCCAAGGGTGAGTTCACGCTGAAGCGCCTGGGGGTGGGCAAGTACACGATGCAGCTCGGCGGCAAGAACATCGAGGCGGTGAAAGCCGCGGGCGGCGAATGGACCGTTACGCTGCAGCCCGCCTCCCGGGAACACAAGTCCCTCCCGCCGCAAACCTATGCGGTCAGGGCCGACACCAAGGGCGCCGTGCAGGTCGATCTCGTCGTCCCGGACGGGCTGGCAATTACCTACGCCGGCAAGCTGACGCGCTGAGAAACTTTAGTGTGCGGCAAAAAGCGAAATCCGTCACTATCTGCCGCAAATGACGGACTCCCTCGAAGGGGGTCTCGCCCAACTCAATCCCAGGGTCGGCGCCGTCGCCGGTAATCCCGCCACAGTGTGCGTGTTGCGTGCCAAGGTGTTGGCAACGGAGAAAACCACGCATGGCCCAGATCCCGGACGATCCCTCCAATCCCTCGCGTCGCGCGGCGATCGTCTCGGGGGCGGCGCTGCTCGGATCGACGATCCTCGCCAACATGCCGGCCAACGCGCAATCCGGCCCGGCTTCGGCGCCGCCCGCCGCCGTAGCGGCCATGCCGGCGGGCTACAACATCCTGTTCGTGCTGGTCGACCAGGAGCACTTCTTCGACAAGTGGCCCTTTCCGGTGCCCGGCCGGGAAGCCATCAAGAAGACGGGCACCAGCTTCCTCAATCATCAGGCGGCGGCCTGCGTCTGTTCGGCGGCGCGTTCGGTAATCTACACCGGGCAGCACATTCAGCAGACGGGCGTGGCCGACAACCCGCCGAACGTGTGGCAGAAGAACCTGCCGACGAACATCGCCACGATCGGACATCGGTTGACGGAGCTCGGCTATCACGCGAGCTATCAGGGCAAGTGGCACATGTCCGTCAATCTCGATCAGACGTCGGATCCGATCGATGCGCCGATGAAGGACTACCGGAAGATCATTGAAACCTACGGCTTCAAGGACTTCTTCGGCGTCGGCGACCTGATCGACGGGACACAGGGCGGCTATGCCTATGACGACACCACGCTGTCCGCGACGCTGACCTGGCTGCGCAAGGATGCCCAGGAGCTGCGAAAGAAGGCGCAGCCCTGGTACCTGGCGGTCAACCTCGTCAATCCTCACGACACTATGTACTTCAACTCCGACCTTGCTGATGAAACGGTCCAGGGCGGCCAGCACGCCTTCGCCATCGCGCGTGCGCCCGATGACGACATCTACCGGGCGCGCTGGGACGTGCCGCTGCCGGTCTCGCGCAATCAGCCGCTCGACCAGCCGGGGCGTCCCCGGGCGCACCGCATCTACCAGGCCATCACGAACCTTCAGGTCGGCACGTGGCCCGACGAGGATCGGCGCTGGAAGGCGCTCCAGGACTATTACTTCAATGCCATCCGCGACTGCGATCGCAAGATTGAAGCTCTGCTCGAGGCGCTCAAGGGCAACGGCATGGCCGGGAACACTATCGTTATTTTCAGCGCCGACCATGGCGAACTGGGGGGACACCACCAGCTGCGCAACAAGGGTGCCACGGTCTATCGCCAGCAGAATCATGTCCCCCTGATGATCGTGCACCCGGCTTTTTCCGGCGGAAAACAATGCGCGGCCATGACATCGCAACTGGACCTGGTGCCGACGATCATCGGATTGACCGGCCTCGAGGAGAAGGCGCGCGCCAAGGCGGCGGCCGGGCTGAAGGGAAGGGACTTCTCGGCCATGCTGAAGAGCCCCGAGACGGCCGCCATCGACGCCGTTCGCCCGGCGACCCTGTTCAATTTCGACATGCTGTCGTTCCAGGATGCGAGGTGGGCGTCAATGACCATCGACACCAAGCCCTTCAAGGGCCTCGACCGGGCGGGACAGATCGCCGAGCTGAACAAGCATCCGCCCGATTTCAACAACCGGATGTCGATCCGCAGCATCTTCGATGGCCGATACCGGTTCGCTCGCTATTTCGCGCCGGTGGCGTTCAACACGCCGGAGACGATGGAGCAGCTGTTCGCGATGAACGACGTCGAAATCTACGATCATCGCAACGATCCCGAAGAGCTGGACAATCTTGCCCTCGACCCGACGCGCAACGGCGCGCTCATCGCCGCCCTGAACCAGGAGACCAACCGGCGCATCGCCGAGGAGGTCGGCGTCGACGACGGGCGCTTCCTGCCGATCCGTGACGGCAAATGGCACTTCCCGCCGGCCAGCGAGAGATAGTCAGGGTTCCGGCGCCCCGCGCGTGAAAGTCTGCTGTGCCGCCAAAAGGAAAACCGGCACTATCGCCGGCAAATGACAGACACCCTCAAAGTCGGCCTCGCCCAGCTCAATCCCAAGGTCGGCGATGTCGACGGCAATCTCGCCAAGGTGCGGGCGGCGCGTGAGGTGGCGGCAAAGCAGGGTGCCGATCTGGTGGTCTGTGCGGAGATGGTGCTGTCGGGCTATTTCCCCGAGGACCTGGTGCTGAAGCCCGCCTTCCAGAAGCGCTGCCACGAGGCGGTCGAGGAGCTGCGCGCCGACACCGCCCGGGGCGGGCCGGCGATCCTGGTGACGACGCCATGGCGTGAGGACGACAAGCTCTACAACGCCATCATCGCGCTCGATAAGGGAGAGATCATCGGCAAGCGCTACAAGGTCGACCTGCCGAACTACGGCGTGTTCGACGACAAGCGCGTTTTTACGCCCGGCCCGATGCCGGGGCCGATCGTCTTCAACGGTGTGCGCATCGGCGTGCCGATCTGCGAGGACGTGTGGACGCCCGACGTCGTCGAATGCATCGCCGAAACCGGCGGCGAGATCCTGCTGGTGCCCAACGGCTCGCCTTATGAAGTGGGCAAGTTCGACGTGCGCGTGCAGCACGGCGTGAAGCGCGTCGTCGAGAGCGGCCTGCCGTTGGTCTATGTGAACCAGGTGGGCGGCCAGGACGAGGTTGTCTACGACGGGGGCTCGTTCGCGCTGGGCGCCGACCGCAAGCTCAAGGTCAAGCTCGCCTCGTTCCGCGAGGAGGTCGCCACGGTCGAGTTCCGCCGCGAGGCCGGCAAGTGGGAGTGCCGGCCCGGCCCCATGGCGCCGGAGCTGACGCAGATCGAATCGATCTACCAGGCGATGGTGCTGGGGCTCGGCGACTACGTGAACAAGACGGGCTTTCCCTCCGTCGTCATCGGCCTGTCGGGCGGCGTCGATTCGGCACTGACGGCGGCGGTGGCCGCCGACGCGCTGGGGGCGGCCCGTGTGCATGCCATCATGATGCCGTCGCCCTACACCAGCCGGGAGTCGCTGGAGGATGCCGAGGCGTGCGCGAAGGCGATCGGCATCAAGTACGATACCGTGAGCATCGAGCCCGCGATGAACGCGTTCCGCGCCATGCTAAAACCGCTGTTCGGCAACCGGCCCGAGGACGTCACCGAGGAGAACATCCAGAGCCGCGCCCGCGGCGTCACCCTGATGGCGGTGTCGAACAAGCTGGGCGGCATGGTGCTGACGACCGGCAACAAGTCGGAAATGGCGATGGGCTACGCCACGCTCTATGGCGACATGAACGGCGGCTACAACGTGCTCAAGGACGTTTACAAGACGACGGTGTTCGAGCTCTGCAAGTGGCGCAACCAGCAGGGCAGGGTGATCCCGGAACGCATCCTCACCAAGCCGCCCTCGGCCGAACTCAGGCCCGACCAGAAAGACGAGGATTCGCTGCCGCCGTATCCAATCCTCGACGCCATCCTGAAGGGCCTGATCGAACGCGACCTCGATGCCACGGCGTTGGCCGCCGAAGGCCACGACCTCGCCACCGTGAACCGCGTCTGGCGCCTGCTCGAAGGCGCCGAATACAAGCGCCGCCAGGCTCCGCCGGGTGTAAAGATCACCTCACGCCTGATAAGCCGCGAGCGGCGCTACCCGATCGTGAACGGGTTCAGAGGATAACAAGACTTTTGCGGGAGGCGATATTGGGCAGGACACAACTACTTTTGCTCGGCTGGTTCTGTCTGCTCATCAACGGCTACGAGGCCGGATCGGCTTTGATGACGGGTCGCATCAGCGGCCTGGCCAGTTACTCGAACCCGGATCCGCCGACGTGGGCGGCAAGGCCGGGGACATTCATGGTCTTCCTGGTTTTCTATCTGGCGCTTTGCGGCCTCGGGATCTTCCTCATCCTCAAGGCACGAAACGCCCCGCGATAGGCGTGACAGACAGGTCGATCAGGCCCGGCGGCGCAGGCGGTTTCGCCTTGGCTTCTTGATGATCCGCGGCAGGCTGTCGATGTAGGCCACGGCCTCGCCCACGGTCGGGAGCTGCTTGGCCTTCGCTGTGGAGATTTCGATTTGGAAGGCGTCCTCGAACGCCATGGCCAGTTCGACCGTGTCGAGGCTGTCGGCGCCCAGGTCTTCGGCGAACCGCGACTGTTCCGTGATCGGCCCGCGTGCCGAGCCGAGATGCTCTTCGACGATCTTCTTCACGCGATCAAAGGTGTCGGACACGACACACCTCCATAGTCCCTGGCTTCTCAACGAAGCGCAGCCTGACGGGGTTGCAGGCCAGTGCCCCTACAGGGGCCACGATTGTTTGACTTTTGTAAGACGGTGGCTGGGCGTGTTGCGATTGAGTTGCAAGACGAACCTCATTCCCCGTGGACGACGACGTTGAACCCTTCGTCGGGTGTCGGCGGAACGAAGTACTTCGTGAACAGCTCGTAGTCGGCGTCGCTCGCCTGGTAGGGATGCTCGCCAGCGGCGTTGCGCGCGCGCAGCCGGCGCTTGCAGTCCTCGTCCGGGACATCGAGGAAATGCAGTTCGTGGGCGGCGCCCGAGTCGTCGATCAGCGTCCGCATCCAGCGGCGGATGGCGAGCGTGTTGGCCTGGAAATCGAGCACCACCGACAGGCCGGCCTTCAGCAGCGAGACGACATGCGGGCCCATGGCCGCGCGGACGCGGGCCGAATAGCGGCTGTAGTCCTCGATGGTCTTCAGCTCGTCGGGGAACAGCGTCGCGTTCCAATGATCCTCGCTGATGAGGACCGTGCCGGGGCGCGCCGCCAGCCGTTTGGCGAGCGTGGATTTGCCGGCGGCGATCTTGCCGCACAGGAGATGGAGGGTCGGTGGGGACTTCGACATTTTGGGCCTGACAGCTTAAATGATGATCGCCGAGTCGGCCGCGGCCAGCAAGTCAGCTGCGACGAACAATGAAGAAAGACCGTCGCCGATGATCGTGCCCTCCGTTCTGATCGCCCTGGCCATCCTGTGTATCGTCTTCGGCTGCGCCATGCTGGGCATGCTGCTCAGCCGGCGGCTGCCGTCCGAACATCTGAGCACGGAAGCGAAGGCGACGATCTCGGTTGCCATGGCCGTGGTCGGCACCATGACGGCGCTGGTCCTCGGCTTCCTGATTTCCGCCGCCAACAGTTCGTTCAACGCACGCAACGCCACCATCTCCCTCCTCTCGTCGAACATCAGCCAGCTCGACGGGCTGCTGCGCCGCTATGGGCCCGAGACCGCCCCCATCCGGGAGAGCCTGCAGCGATTCACCGCGCAAGAGATCGAAGGCCTTTTCTCGGACAAGCCGAGCGGCCAGTGGAAGGGGGACAGTCCGGAGGCCGCCCGGTCGCTCGACGCCGTCGAGGATGGGCTCCTGGCGCTCAAGCCCGGAGATGATCGCCAGCGGTGGCTGGGTGCCGAGTCGTTGCGGCTGGCGGCGGCCTTGTCCGCGTCGCGTTCGCTTCTGGTCCAGCAGAATACGCACTCGCTGCCGCTGCCGTTCGTCGGCGTGGTCGTGATGTGGCTGGCCGTCATCTTCGGCAGCTTCGGCCTGTTCGCGCCGCGCAATACCACGACCGTCGTCGCCCTGTTCTTCAGCGTCCTGGCGGTGTCGATGGCCTTCAAGCTCCTGCTCGATCTGGACAACCCCTTCGACCGCGGCGTTCGCCTGACGCCGCCGCCGATCCGCATTTCGAGCGAGCCGTTGCGCCATACGCTGGACACGATCCGCCAGAAATGATCCACCAGTAGGCCGCAGGACCGTAACAGCCGCTCAGCGTTTCGGGGTGCGCCCGCGGATGCGGTCGAAGCCTTGCTTGATGGCGGCGAAGCGCTTTTCGACCAACGGCTCGAATTCGAGCTCGGTGAAGATATAGGGCCAGTCGTTTTCGATGCCCTCGCGGACGAGTTCGCCGACATAGAGGGGATCGACGCCGCCGGCAACGCGTTCCCGGACCATCTTGATCCGCTCGGCGATCGGCCCCGACGTCGGCACCTCACGGAACGTGCCTTCCCTTTCGAAGCGCTTGGGAAGATTGCGTCCCGACGTCATGATTTCGGTGCGGACGAACCCCGGACACAGCACCGAGACACCGATCCCGCGCGGCGCCAGTTCGGGCCGCAGCCCCTCGGACAGGGCCACGACGCCATACTTGGAGACTTCGTAGGCGTGGTTGCCGCTGGCGATGAGGCCGGCGATCGACGCGGTGGAGACGATGTGTCCGCCCTCGCCATGCTGGTCGATCAAGCGCCAGAAAATCTCGATGCCCCAGACGGTCGCCATCAGGTTGACGCCCAGCGTCCAGTTCCACGACGCGTCGGTCCACCCGCCGCTGCCGACGCCCGCGTTGTTCACGAGGATATGGACCTTGCCATAGCGGGCCGTGGTGGCCTCCGCGGCCGCCGCGAGTTCGGCTTTGAGCGAAACGTCTGCTTTCACGGCATCGACATCGACGTTGGTGAGCCTGAGTTGCTTGAGCGCGGCGGACAGCGCGTCTTCCTCGATGTCGCACAGCATGACCTTCGCCCCCGCCTGGGCGAGCGCGGTCGCGATCCCGAGGCCAATGCCTGACGCGGCACCGGTCACGAACGCGGTCTTTCCAGCGAGTTCCTTCATGGCACTTTCTCCCCCGTGCAAGCGTCTTTGCGGTCATCGCCAGTCTTGCGAATTCACCGCCAGGATCAATTTTGAAACTTGCACCAGGGTCAAATAGTTGCGTAGGTTCGATTATCCGCTGGCCTCAAGGCGCGGACGTTTCCCCATGATTCGCCAGCATGATCAGATCCTCAGCAGGTTGCCGTAGCCCGCAACAGGCGTCCTGACGCCTGACAGCCGGAGGCAATGCCAGAGGCTCGCCTGGTTGGCCGAGATCACCGGGCGCCCGAGGTCCTGCTCCAGCGTCTCGAGGATCGCCACGCAGCGAAAGCCGGTGCCGCCGATCAGCACGCCGTCGGCCGAGGCGGGGCAGGCGGCGCGGATCTGGGCATAGAGCGGCTCGACCTCCTGCTCGAAGCCCATGCCGTGGCCATAGAGATCGCCCGGCGGCACGTCGCGCCACTTGCGGCCGGGGTCCATGCGATGATGCCCGGCGGGCGCCAGCCCGTGATCGGTGTAGTAGCGAACGGCCGCGCCGACCGTGTCGTCGGGAAACCACGGCGGCAGCACCAGGAACGGCCGCTTCACGCCGGAAGCCCTGAGCGCTGCCATCGTATCGAGGCCGTTGGTCGTGACCTTCGCGTCCTTGGCGAGGGTGCCGGCGCCCAGCACCGTGGAGATGCCCGACGCGGTGGCCTCGTCCCAGCCCGTGCCGCCGACCACGCTGCTCGTGGTGTGGCCGAGCACGACGGCGGTGAGGCGCATGGCGGCGAACTGCTTCGCCCCGCGCAGCAGATCGTTGGCGAGATCGACGCCCGCCTTGTCCGCCCGCCAGCGCGCCCACGGCGCGCCCGCCGATACGCGGGCGGCATGCACCGAGACGCCTGAAGGCGCCATCGCCGCCCATTCCGCTTCCGGCACGGCTTCGCCGCCGACGATGAACATGCCGATCCGGGCTCGCCAGCCCCAGTTATCTTTCGCGAGGGTCGTTTCGTTGGTCATGGGCGGCAGAGTGCAGAGGCGGGGGGCGGAAGGGAATGCCGAAATCGGCGAGGAAGTAGAATTGGTCTAGAATAGGAGCTGTTGACAGGTTCAGCAGGATTGGGATGAGCAAGAGAAGAGTCCGGCATGTGGTTGTCCGCACAGACTGAGAATTGGGATGAAGGGTGAGTGATCCCAAAATCAACGCAATCTGCCGGTCGAATGAAGCAATACTCGGCAAAGCTATGGACGCGAGAATCATGGCGATTTCTCACAACCCTAAGACGGCCTCGGCCAACTTCGACCTACATGAGGTTGGAACGAGCTTTTTCTTCAGCTTGCTTTGGACTGCCGTGATCATCACGGCGGGCCTTTTCTTCCAGCTGGTCGTGAACGTTCTTTGGATTGACTTCCTGCATGTCAATCCAAACAGGTCGCAGACGCACGCTGCGTCGCTGCCATTTCTCTTCGCGCCATTCAATTTCCTTCTAGCAGTTATTGGCGTGGCATTGACTTTTGGGGTGTCGCAGTCGGCACAAGCAGTCCTGACAAGATTCTTGCTGACGAAATTCGGCCTGCCTGGCACATGGGCAGTTGCGTTAAGCATTCCGATTGCCGCAGTGGTGACTTGGTATTGTTTCGACTATCTGACGCCATCAGATGCTGCGAACGAAGTGGGGGATGATTGGAGGCCGTACCAGCACGGACTGACGTGGGCACGCTATCAGATGATATGCGCGGCTCAGTCCTGCGTGACACTGTTCAGTTTGGTGCAGCTACATTTGCGTGCAAATGGTCGATCCAGGGAGAAACGAAATCTTCTCCTGTTCCTTGTCCTGCTTGCTTCTTTTGCCGGGGCGATTGCCGGGTGGCGAACTCACTGGTAGCTGCACTCGCCAGTGTCGCCGAACACGATCACTCAGCACGATGTGCGGTCGGTTACCTCTGGCGGCGCGTCGCTCCGGTCGTCGCGGCGGGATGACGGCAGAGGGGGCAGTGCTGGCAGTGCCAGCAGCCTGGCGAAATACGCATGGCAGGAATGTAATAAGATATTTGCAGGTTTGGCCGGAATCGTCCTATAAATCCGCTATCATCGTACGAGGCCTGTCTTCAAAGGCCGGGCCGCCCGTTCACTTGAGCGGGCAGCCCCTTGTCGTGACGGAATGCCTCCTCCTCGCAGGAACTTGCTCCACGTGACTCGTCACGCTGGGGGGCCTGGGCTGCGGATCGGGAGGCGTCCTCGACGATATTTTGGCCATGCCCCGCCCGGCGCGCCCGCCGGGTATAGTTCCCTGGAGGACCAGGGGAGGTCCCGCGACCTGTACCGGATATTCGGTATCCGAATACTGAGCCGTGAGTAGCAAGCAAAGGCTGCCCCTGCCGACGATCCGTCCGGCAGCGGGGTGGACCGAGGCGCGAAAAACGCGTCCGAGGACTGATTCGACGGTCATCTGCGGCTGCCCGAGGTGGGGTCGCAGGGTCAGATTCTCGACGATGTCACAGGTGGGCGATTGGCCTGTGTCACAACATTTGTCTCAACTTGGTGTGACACTCTTGGGTGTGACACAACACGTCAGGAGACGCCGATGAGCAACGACGCGATCAAGCAGAACGTCAAGGTTTGCATGTTCGATCAGTACGGGACGGTGGTCGACATGCAGGGCGGCCTCACCGACATGGCGACACCGTTCCTGCAGAAGAAGGGCTGGAAGGGCAGTCCGAATTCCTTCGTGACGTGGTGGCGCCGGACGCATTACGAGAACTCGATGATCGACGCCCTGCTCCATCGCGAGCACACGCCCTATCGTGAGATCGGCCATCGTGCCGTCGCCCACGTCATGGACCGTGCGGGCATCGACTACACGAAGGACGAGGTTCGATATCTCGTCGGCGAGATCGAGAAGCTGAAGCCGTTTCCGGAAGTACCGCCGGCGCTTGATAAGCTCCGCACCAAGTACAAGCTTGTCGTGCTCTCGAACGGCGACCCCGACATGCTCGAGGCGGCAAAGCAATACCACAAGGTCCCTTTCGACAAGGTCATCTCGGTGGCTGAAGCCAACTCCTTCAAGCCGCACGTCGCGACCTACACCAAGGCGGCCGAGCTGTGCGGCGTCGCGCCCGACCAGATCCTCTTCGTCGCCAACCATGCCTTCGACTGCATCGGGGCAAAGTCGGCCGGCATGCGCACGGCCTTCATCGATCGACGCAGCCGCCCGTTCGGCGAGACTCCCCATCAGCCGGACATTCTCGTCCCGACCATGAAAGACCTCGCCGATGCGATTGTCTGAAGCCGGGCGATCATTCATGGAGAAATGCCAGATGAAATCAATTTTGACCGTCGTTTTTGCGTGCATCCTTGCGGCATGATGGCGGCCGAGGGCCAGCATGCGGGCGACATGCCCAATCTTCACATCCCGGCCGGCGGCACGGCGCTGATCGTCCATGCCGGCAAGGACGATTATAAAACCGACCCGACCGGCGACGCCGGCGGTCGCATCGCCTGCGGGGTCGTTCAGTAAGACAGGTTACTTCCGCGCATCGCCGCCGGTCTTGCTGGGCGGCTTTCGCTGGACCATCGGTTCGTACGGCGGCGGTTCGGGTCTGGGGTCTCCCGGAGTCCTCGGTCGCGTGTCCTTGCGATAGAGGTAATAGGCAAAGCTGCCGACGCCAACGAGGACGGCCACGGCCAGGGCTTCGTAGAGCGACATGTCGAACGGTACTCCAGGCAATCGGCGGATAGACTACAATGGTCACAGTGCCGGAGCCGCACATGCCCGTCCAGATGTTGGAGAGCCATGAATGAACGATGAGATCGGCCGTCTGGCGACGCGCGAATACGAGGTGATGCTGCCGGACGGCACCAAGGCGAAGCTGGCGTTCGCCCTGTGCGATCTCGGCCGCGAGAACGCGCTGGCGCGGCATGCCCGCAAGCGCGGCGCCGTGGCCTTCGGGCTGCTGAGCTTCGAGGGCTTTGCCGAGGCGCCCGCCCATCCGCTGCTCTGGGTCCAGAGAACCGCCGGCATGGAAATGGTCGTGTCGGACGGCGACCACCCGCCCGGGCCCAAGCTGCAGCCTCTGATTGCGCGTCACTTCGCCCTGTTCTTTGCTGCTATCAGCGACGTGGTGCCGGGATTGGCGGCGCTGCCGCTCAGCGCCGAGGAGGAACGCCCAAACTGATGGCCCAGGCGTCAGAGCAGGATCAGCACCCCGCGGCATGCCGCTACGGCCAGGCCCCCGATGGTGGCGGAAATGGCGCAGGCGCTTAAGCGCGCCAACTTTATCGATGTCCGGGTTTCGGTGGTCTCGTGTTCTATCGATCGATAGAGGCCTTTTGCCTCCCGGAGCCGCGCCATTGCCCGCATGAAGGGCATGGCGGTCTTTTGCCAGCCGTACCACCAGCCCAAGGCGACGCCGAGGATGATCCAAAAGCTCATCATTCGAACTCTCCACAGTTTCCGGTTGAAATGTTTTTCATACCTTGCTCGGATTTGTGCTTCAGGCACCAGAGTCCGGGCGCAGCTGCACACGTGACCTGCGAGTCCTTTGAGGATCGTGACGACATCGCACCGGCGGTGACTTGATAGAGATGAATATTCGACTTGGTGGACTGCGCCGGCGTCGACGCAAAGAGGAGTGCTGCGGAAATGCAAGCGGCACCAAGGGCGACGCAATCCTGGAAGGGTGTCACGGCAAGTTCTCCATGGCGGCGCGGGTGGGCAATCCAGGCTCAGTAGGAGAGAGCCGAAGGCAGGCTGTCCTTCATCACGCCGTACACGGAGACGGTGCGGTAGAGCGACGTGAGAGCCTTGTCGTATTCGTAAATCGGCGCGTTCGTGACGTAGACGACGTCCCGCGCCCGGATGTTGAACTGCTGGGCGACAAAGACCGACACCGGTTGCATGAGGTCGAGCCGGAATATCGTGGAGTGACCGTTCGGCTCGGTTTTGGGATCGTTGAGACGAAAGACGAAGATTCCGCTTTTGTTGGCGCGTATGTCGTTCAATCCACCGGCGGCGCCCAGGG
Organism: Alphaproteobacteria bacterium; assembly: GCA_947474005.1. Classification (GTDB taxonomy): domain Bacteria; phylum Pseudomonadota; class Alphaproteobacteria; order Reyranellales; family Reyranellaceae; genus Reyranella. The sequence continues at coordinate 44,839 of CANJHI010000023.1, forward strand.
CCTCGAGCAGGCTGAGCTCCGTCTTGTCGATGGCGACATTCCCCGACTTCAGGACGGCGCCGAGCACCGTGAATGTTCGTGGATTTGGACGCACGACGATCTCGTCGCCGCCTTGAATTGCAGGATCGCGACCTGAAAGAAGATCGGAGTACTGAGCCGTCAGCGCGACGTTTCCGCGCCGCCGCAGGACGACCTCGAATTGCGGAGACGAAAGATTGTCCACGCTCGCGGGGCCGCCGGCACGATTGATGGCGTCTGCCACCGAGCGCGTGCCGTCGAGGACGGAAAATCGCCCGGGTGTCTTGACGTCGCCGGAGACCATGACCGTGTTCGATTGATCGCTCAGGAGCTCGACGATGACCTGCGGCTCCTGGGCCTTGCCTTTCAGGCGCTCGAGGATGCGTTGCTCGATCTGGCCGAGGTCGAGGCCTCTGACGTTCACGTCGCCAACGAACGGAACCGAGATGGTGCCAGTATCGGTGACATGCTGCGAACCAAGGTCCGCACCGGTCTTCTGGGCGGTTGGGAAGATGCCGCCGTCGTAAGCTTCGAGAATGCGGACCTTCAAGACGTCGCCGGGCCCGACCGACACCTTGCGACCCGCCGATGCGGGCCTGTCGACGATGGATCTGTCGACGGTCGATCTGTCGGCGTGCGCCGTGGTTCGATACGGCAGCACCGAGGTTGGATCGAGGTCGATCACATCGTACGGGAGGGGAGCCAAGGAATCTGGAGAAGCGCGAGACATCTTGGGGCCATCGCCGGGCAGAAGCTGGCAACCTCCAAGGATCAAGCTGGTTGCCCACACGGTGAGGTGTATCGACATGTGCCGGAAGCCGGCTTGTTCTCTGGGCGCCATCGACTTCATCTAGCACCCGGTCGTGGTGCTGGAAGGTCGAGAGCCGCCGAGATTTGTCACGGCTTGTTTCCGATGCGCCGCGAGAAACATTTGGACGCATATGCGGTGGGTGGCTGCAACGCCGCCTCACGCACGTGGCCCTTGTGCTGCGCGAGATCGGTCGCCTATGTCGCCCGCAGGTCGGCCGACGTGGCGGCAGGGAAGCTGATGCGGGCACAGAGGCCGCGTGGTTGCCGGTCCAGCAATGTCAGCGTGCCGCCATGGGTCTCCGCGATCGCCAGGACGATGGCAAGCCCCAGGCCGAAGCCACCTGTCACCTGCCGGGCCGGGTCCATTCGATAGAACGGTTCCATGACCCGCTGCTTTTCCTCGTCCGGTATTCCCGGGCCGTCATCCTCCACATCGATGGTGATGGACTCGGGCGAGGTGGTCAGTCGGGCTGTGACTGTCGCGCCGAACTTCGTTGCATTCTCGATCAGGTTGGAGATCGCGCGGCCC
>CANJHI010000024.1 GCA_947474005.1 Alphaproteobacteria bacterium
ACCTCGCCCTGCGCATCCACGACACCTACGACGCCATCGTCGATGCCTGCTGCAAGGCTTGGACTGACCTGCTCGCCACCCCGCAAAGGATCGCATCCATCACAAGCCGGCGATGGGCTGAACTGTCATGAGTTCTGTCGGTTGGTATTATAAGCTTCCGAATTAAAGGTCGCCTCGGCTTTTTCCAGGCTCTCGAAGACCATGACGGCGATGCGCTTGGGTGGCTCACCGTAGAAGGAGACGCTCTTGCCGCCGCCTACGATGTACTTGCCGCCGCCATCGCGGATCGTCTTGGATGCCGCCGGCAGATACTCCTTGGCGAAGATCTCGGCATCCCGGACATCTATCTCGCCGATGACGAAGGCGGGCGGCTTGCCCTGCGCATGGAGCACCTGGACGCCGGCAGCCCCCAGTAGAACGCCAACCAACACCGAAACGACGACCGTTGTTCGCTTGCTCATCCCTTGCTCCCACCTGTCAACCGAAGGATCTCATCACGGCCGATGCACATCCTCTGCCAACCGGCTCGGCCGGTCGGCTTAGCGCTCCGGCGGCAGGAAGCAGGGGAACTCCTCGACATACTTGAAGTAGCGCGCGAGATGGCGGTCCGATGCCGTCAACAGGCCGCGGCGGAAGCGGATGGTGCGCAGCACCGGTGCATCCTCGGCGGTCAGCCGATCGACCATCGCCCGCACCTCGGGCAGCCGGTCGTCCTCGCCGTTGGGGACGCCGACGACGAAGTGAGCGCGCGATGAACCTTCTTCGATCGGCGTTCCGCTGAACAACATGAACAGATCCTTGCCGTTCAGTCTCAGATGCTGGGCGAAGCTGTTGGTGCCGGTGATGCGGCCATGCTGCAGGTGATAGGGGCTTTCGACGCGGAACTCGATGCCGCCACCGGCGACCTCGAGCTGCTCGGGCATCGAGGCCGCGGGCAGCCCGTGCAAGGTGTGCAGGTGCTGGAAGTCGACGCCGTTGGAGACCGCCACCCAGGTGTCATAGGGCACGGCGCCCCGCTCATGGGCCTCGTAGACGATCGTGGAAGGATCGGCGCCGGGAATGCGCGGCACGTCGAAGTCGGGTCGCTCGCCGTTGAAAGCCCAGACCAGTCCCCAGGCCTCCTCGCTCGGATAGGTGAAGATGCGCGCGGCCGTCGGGATCTTGTCGCCGGTCGGGATGTGCGCGCAGGCGCCCGACGGATCGAACGACCAGTGATGGTAGGGGCAGCGCAGGCGCCCTTCGACGATCTGCCCGACCGAAAGATCGGCGCCGAGATGGGGACACCAGGCGCTCTGCACCACGGCCTTGCTGGCCGGATCGCGGTAGGCCACGACGCGTGTGCCGAGGAAATCCCGGCCGAGCGGCGCGCCGGCCGCGAGGTCGCTAGCAAGGCAGACCGGGTACCAGGAGCGGTGGAAGCCCGCGGCCGTCGGGGTGCTGTGCCGGTTCGCCAGGCTGGTCTTGGAACTCACGACGCCCATGGTGGCCTCCCTCGGAGTTTGGTACTGTGTAGTACCATCATCGTGAACATATGGTACCGACTGGTACCGAGTCAACAGGAACAACGTGCCCAAGATCACGAAGAAGACGGCGGCCAAGAAGGCCCCTGCCCCCGCGTCCCCGCTGGCCGACATGCCGCCGCGCCGTCTCGCCATTCTGGGCGCGGCCTTCTCGGTGCTGATGGACCAGGGCTACGCCGGCGCCAGCACGCTCGAGATTGCGACCCGCGCCAAGGTTTCCAAGCGCGAGCTCTATGCCGAGTTCGGCAGCAAGCGTGGCATCCTCGAAGCGTTGATCGCGTCCACCTCCGCCCGCATGCAGGTGCCGCTCGCCCCCGTCGACGTCGCCGATCGCGCAGGCCTGACCGACGTCCTGATACGCTACGGCATCACCGCCCTCACCGAACTCACGCAGCCCGCGGTACTGGCGATCAACCGCCTGGCCGTGGCCGAAGCCGGACGGTCGAGCGATCTCGGCAGGATCCTCGACCACAGCGGCCGCGAACCCAACCGGCTCGCCCTCGTTGCACTGTTCGCCAAGGCACAGGCGAAAGGCATTTTAGGCGCGGGCGATCCCGACCAGATGAGCGCCCAGTTCTTCTCGCTGCTGCTGGGCGATGTCCCGGTGCGACTCCTGCTGGGAGTCATCGCGCCGCCCGATGCCAAGGAAATCCAACGTCGCGCCACGGCGGCGACCGAGGCCGTTCTGTCGCTGCATGGGCTGTAGACGTATCAATGCAATTGAGAAAATGATGTCATCCCGAGCGGAGCGAGGGATCTTTTATCAAGCGACACAAAAGATCCCTCGCTCCGCTCGGGATGACACCGGGCCTGTAGTGAGGAACAGATTCCATCTGTTCGGAACCGACCCTAAAACACCGCAAGGATCGCGTCGGTCGTCGTTACCGTCGCATAGTCGCCATTGAGCAGCGCCAGCGTGAGCTGATGCACATCCTCGGCCGGCCATAGCCTGCCGGTAAGATCACGCTTGTCGCACGACCAGCAGGCATCGGCCGGCAGGCGGATCTTGTAGCCGAGGTTGGCACCGACCCGCACCGTCGCCTCGACCGAGTTGGCGAGCAGCCAGCCGCAGATGACGAGCGGCGGCTTGCCCATCGCCAGAAGGCGAGCATCGAGGTCCGTGCCGATGAAGGCACTGGTCACGCGCTTGGCGATCACCGCCTCGCCCTGCTGCGGCGCGGTCAACGGACTGAAATCATTGCCATCCTGCCCCGGCCTGAATGGCGAGTCCGGGTAGGTCGAATCATGTCGGACATGAATGATCGGCCGGCCGCGGTTGCGCCAGGCAGCCAGCAGTCGGGCAATGTTCCCCTCCGCATCGGGGTTGTTGCGCGGTCCCCACTTGGGGTGCTCCTTCGCCTTCTGCTGATCGATCAGAATGAGAACGTCGTCTGCCACAGGTCTTTGTTCCCTTGTTCTTGCCGGCCAATGGTAGTCGACTTCAACCATGACCGTCATCCGACGCAACACGCCGCCCGCCAGCGCATTCCTGGACGATCTCGGCCGGTCCTACTACTGGGACTCGTACGAAGCGCCGCTGCGGCGTGACGACCTCGCCATGACGAAGATCTACCTCGCGCTCTTCGCCCACCATCCGCGCTGGGCCAAGTGGCTTCTGGTCCTGCGCGGCTGGATCGTCGCCCCTTTCGGTCTCAGGACGACCAGCGCGGCCGAGCTCGACAGCATCGAGATCAAGTCCGCCTACACCGTCGGCGAGAAGATCGCGCGCTTCACCCTGTTCGGGCAGAACGACACCGAGATCGTCACCGGCGGCAACGACAAGCATCTGGACTTCCGCGTGTCGGTCCGGAAGTTGACGGAGCACGGCGCGAGCCGGGTGGTGCTGTCCACGTCGGTTACCCCGCACAATGCCTTCGGCAAGGCGTACCTGTTCATCATCCTCCCCTTTCACCGGCTGGGCGTCAGGACGATCCTGTCGAATGCGGTCCGCGCCGGGCGGGTCTGAGGCGTCGGCAGCCATGCATATTCGATGTCTTGCGCAATCCGCCGGTTGGTAGTCGAATTTCCAAAACGACGGCCCCAAAAATAACGACCCAGGAGGAAAAGATGCAGTTCGGATATTTCACGATGCCGTCTCATCCGCCCGAACGCTCCCTCAAGGACGGGCACGAATGGGACCTCCAGGTGATCCGCTGGCTCGACGAGCTGGGCTTCACCGAGGCCTGGATCGGCGAGCATCACACCGCACCGTGGGAACCGCATCCCTCGCCCGACCTGCTGGTGGCGCAGGCGCTGATGCAGACCAAGAACATCCGCCTCGGGCCCGGCGGCTTCCTGCTGCCCTACCATCACCCGGCCGAGCTCGCGAACCGCGTCGCCATGCTCGATCACATCTCGGGCGGCCGACTGAATTTCGGCATCGCGGCCTCGGGCCTGCCCAGCGACTGGGCGATGTTCAACGTCGACGGCATGTCGGGCGTCAACCGCGACATGACCCGCGAGGCGCTCGACATCATCCTGAAGCTATGGAGCTCGCCCGAGCCGTTCGACTACAAGGGCAAGTTCTGGCACGTGACCAAGCCCGACACGATGTTCGGGTTCCTGAAGCCGCACATCAAGCCGCTGCAGGCGCCGCACCCGCCGATCGGCGTTGCTGGCCTCTCCAAGGGCTCCGACACGCTGAAGCTCGCGGGTGAAAAGGGCTACATCCCGATGAGCCTCAACCTCAACCCGGCCTATGTAAGCAGCCACTGGGAGTCGGTCGAGATCGGTGCGGCGAAATCCGGCCGCACGCCCGACCGCAACCAGTGGCGCATGGTGCGCGAGGTCTTCGTGGCCGACACCGACGAAGAGGCGATGCGGCTCTCGGTCGGCAGCAGCATGGGCCGCATGATGCGGGAGTATTTCCTGCCGCTGCTCGCCCAGTTCGGCTTCCTCGAATATCTCAAGGTCGATCAGAGCGTGGCCGATTCGGACGTGACGCCGGAATACTGCGCGCAGCACAACTGGATCGTGGGCTCGCCCAAGACCGTCATCGAGAAGATCGAGAAGATCTATCACGAGGTCGGCGGCTTCGGGCAGCTCCTGGTGTTCGGCTTCGACTATGTCGAGAATCCGAAGGCGTGGCGCCACTCGCTCGAACTGCTCTCGAAGGAGGTGATGCCCAAGGTGCAGCACCTCAAGCCCAAGGCGGCGCGGCTGGCGGCGGAATAGTTGCTGCCAGCTTAGATCGGATATTGACTATCCTATAGAATTTCCTATACTCCGGGACGAAGGCGATTCCGGAGATGGTCAAATTCGACCCGGGGAAAGGAGGCGGAAAAGGCCAGGCAGAAGATGCCGAATCGGACTCCTGAAATGTCGCATTTCATGCGACAGGCGACACGGCCGGTCATCGGCGAAATCGCAAGGCAGATGAGGAGGTTAGCCGGAGATAGGACCGTTTCAGGCAACCGCGATCCGGATTTTCAGTTTGTCGCGTTTTAGGCGACTCCTAGGCACCGCGTTTCGACAGCCTCGCCGCCGCGGCAAATCCCAGGGCGGCAACCAGCATGATGCCGGCCAGGCCCCACAGCACCGGCGTGTAGCCGCCGAAGGCGCTCCAGGCGAGCGAGGCGGCCAAGGGGCCGACCGCGCGCATGATGTTGGTCGGCATGGTGAGCGCGCCCGAGACCACGCCGTAGCCTTCGGGGCCGATGAACTCCGGCACCGACATGCCGCGCAGGATGGTCACCAGCCCGTTGGCGACGCCGTAGATGATGGCGAACAGGATCAGGCCGTAGACGTCGCTGATGCCCGCCGCCAGCATCGCCATCGACACCGGGAAGGCGAAATAAATCATCGCACCGAGTTGTATGGTCGTGATGTGGCGCTGGCCCGCCATCAGCAGGACGCGGCCGACGACCTGCATCGGGCCGATCAGGGCGATGATCGCCATCACCACGGCGATCGGCACGCCGCGGTCGTCGAGCAGCGGGATGAGGTGGAAGCTCATGGCCGAGAAGGCGAGGCCGTAGCCGGCGAAGGCCACGACGAGGCCCCAGAAGGCGGGCACGCGCACGGCGGCGGCGAGTGGGCTCTTCCTCTTTGTACCTTCGACGTGCGGCTTCGCCGCGGCAATGGGGATGGCCTCGTCCTTCGGTCCCGGGACGAACAGCCAATGCATGACGGCGACGGCCACCATGATCGCCGCAAGGATCTCGAGCGACGGGCGCCAGCCGATCCGTTCGATCAGGAGTTGGGTGAAGGGAATGCCGAAGGTGCTGGCGAGGCCGCCGAGGAAGGTCATCAGCAGGATCGCCTGCTTGTAGCGCGGTCCATAGACCCGGGTGATCACGGCGAAAGCGGGTTCGTAGAGGATCACCGCCTGACAGGCGCCGAGGCCGATCCACAGCGCGTAGAAGACCGGCAGCGAGTCGGTGCGCGACCAGACGAAAAGCAGGACCGCGGCCAGCAGCGATCCGCCGGTCATCAGCTTGCGGCCGTGCCCGCGGTCGATCCAGGCGCCGACCGGGATCGAGCAGAGGCCTGCGACTAGCAGGCCGGCCGAGAGCGCGCCGAACATGGCGCTGCGCGACCAGCCGAGTTCCTGCGTCATCGGCACGATGAACAGGGGAAAGGTGTAGTAGACGAGGCCCCACGAGACGAGCTGGCCGAGCGACAGCATCCAGAGAATGGTCGACGGGCGCTTGCGCCACGGTCCGCCTGCCCCGCTCCTCGCCCCGCCCCTCGCCATCGTCGCGTCTTCTCCAGCCAATGTCTGCCGCGAAAGAGGATAGAGCTTCGATTGCCGTTCGTCCCTTGCCGTCTAGAATACCCGCCCGACCACCGAAACAGGGAGGACCGAGATGCAACCTCATTCGAAGTTCATGGCCGTCCTGCTGGGGTCCGCCGTGCTTTCGTCGATCGTGCTGGCGGCGTCGGCGATCGGCACCGCCATCGCCTGCACACGCACCCTCTATGTCGGCGCCGACAACACCGTCATCACCGGCCGCAACATGGATTGGAAGGAGGACATGGCATCGAACCTGTGGGTGTTCCCGGCCGGCATGAAGCGAGACGGCGCGGCCGGTCCGAGGTCACTGTAATGGACGGCCAAATTCGGAAGCGTGGTCGTGTCCGGCTATGAAGTCGGCAGCACTGACGGAATGAACGAGAAAGGCCTCGTCACCAACCTGCTCTACCTCGCGGAGTCCGACTACGGGAAGCCCGACGCAAGCCGGCCGCTGCTCTCGATCTCGACCTGGCCGCAGTACGTCCTGGACAATTTCGCGACCGTCGCCGAGGCGGTCGATGCGCTGCGAAAGGAACCGTTCTCGATGCTTGCGCCGGCGCTGCCGAACGGCACGCCGGCCGCGCTGCATCTGGCGATCTCGGATTCGTCGGGCGATTCGGCGATCTTCGAATATGTCGACGGCAAGCTGCAGATCCATCACGGCAAGCAGTACACCGTGATGACGAACTCGCCGATCTACAGCGAACAGCTCGCTCTCAACGAATATTGGAAGGGTATCGGCGGCCTGACCTTCCTGCCCGGCACCAACCGGGCGGCCGACCGCTTTGCGCGCGCCTCGTTCCTGCTGGGCGCGATCCCCACCCAGATCGACAAGAACTACATCAAGAGCGTGCCGCAGCAATCCTTCGCCAATCAGGCGGTCGCGAGCGTGATGGGCGTACAGCGCGCCGTGAGCGTGCCGCTCGGCATCACCACGCCTGATCAGCCGAACATCTCATCGACCATCTGGCGCACCGTTTCCGACCAGAAGAACCTCGTCTACTTCTTCGACTCGGCAACGCGGCCCAACACCTTCTGGGTATCGCTCGCCAAGCTCGACCTCAAGCCCGGCGCGCCCGTCAAGAAGCTCACGATCCAGAACGGCGAGGTCTTCTCCGGTGAGGTTTCCAGCAACTTCAAGCCGTCCGAACCGTTCAAATTCCTGCCGGCTACATCCAACTAAGACTCATGCGGATCGGTATCGACCTCGGCGGCACCAAAATTGAAGGCATCGCGCTGGGCCGCGACGGCACGGAATGCGCGCGGCTGCGCGTGCCGACGCCACAGGGGAGCTACGAGGCCACGATCGCCGCCGTGGCGGGCGTGGTGCACGAACTCGAGGCGCGCGTCGGCGGGCGCTGCCGGGTCGGCATCGGCCATCCCGGTGCGCTTTCGCCGGCCACGGGCCTGATCAAGAACGCCAACTCCACCCGCCTGAACGGCCATCCGCTCGATCGGGATTTGAAAGCTGCGATCGGCCATAGCGACGTGCGCCTCTCGAATGACGCCAACTGCCTCACCGTCTCCGAAGCGGCCGACGGCGCCGCTGCGGGCTGCAAGGTCGTGTTCGGCGTGATCCTGGGCACCGGCGTGGGCGGCGGCATCGTGGTCGACGGCAGGCCGCTCACCGGCGCCCAGGCGATCGCCGGCGAATGGGGTCACAATGCGCTGCCCCTGCCCCACGACGACGAACGGCCGGGCCTGCGCTGCTACTGCGGCGGCATCGGCTGCATCGAAACCTGGCTGAGCGGCCCCGCGCTGCAGCGCCAGTTTGCCCTACGCACCGGCCGAGAACTGCGGGCCACCGAGATTGCCGAGGCGGCACTGGCGGGCGACGCCGACGCAACCACGGAGATGGAGCTCTATTGCGACCGTCTTGCCCGATCGCTCTCAGTCGTCATCAACATCCTCGACCCCGACGCCATCGTTCTGGGGGGCGGGCTGTCGCGCATGTCGCAGCTCTATACGCGCGTGCCCGAGCGGTGGAAGGCCTACGTCTTCTCCGAGCGCGACAGCATCGTCACGCGACTGATGCCGCCGCAGTACGGCGACTCGAGCGGCGTGCGCGGCGCCGCCTGGCTGTGGCCCGAAGCCTAGGCGCCGACGAGGGCGAGCACGCTCACCGCCGTCAACACCATCCAGCCGAAGTGGCGCCCGCGCGTCGCCCAGGCATTGCCGACGGCGGCCAAGCCATAGACGGCTACTCCCACGCCGACGATCCAGAGGCGGGCCGGCTCGGAGTCCATGGACGGCGCCGCGACCAGCAGAATGCCGAGACCGATCCAGGCCACGGTCCCGCATTGCCAGACCAGACGGATCAGCAGCCGGGTCCTGGCGGGTTCGATCCGGGCGCGCGCGAAGACCTTGGTTTCGCCGAGAACGCCGTGGATGACGGCGGCGAGAATGGCGAGGCCACCAGCCGCCTGGATCGCGAGATCGCGCATTGTCCGCCTCCATACATATCTGTATGGTCGGATAGCGCCCTCGACCCGACCTGTCAATACACTACTGTATGGAACAATGACCGACGATCGTCTGACCGCCCGGGACTGGGTCGATGCCGGCCTGAAGGCGCTGGCCAGATCGGGCTTCACCGCGCTCAAGGCCGACACTCTGTCGAAGGCCCTTGGCGTCTCGCGCGGCAGCTTCTATTGGCACTTTGCCGATGTCGGCACCTTTCATGCCGCCGTCCTGCAGCACTGGCGCGAGGTCACCTACGAGAACGTCGTCCAGCAGATCGAGGGCGCGGCCGAGAACCGCCTCGCCGCCCTGCTCGACCGCGCCTTCCGGGCTGATTTCCATCTCGAAAGAGCGGTGCGGAGCTGGGCGACGGTGGAGGCGAAGGCAGGCGCGATGGTCGAGGCTGTCGATGCCAAGCGCCTGAAGTACATCCGGGACCTGCTGGTCGAGGGCGGGCTCGCCCCGGCGCAGGCCGCGGCCCGGGCCCGAATTCTGTACTGGGCCTACCTCGGTCACGGCCTGTCGGCAAACAAGCCCAAGCCGGCAGAATGGCGTCGCGTCCTTGACGAGCTCGCCCGCCTGGCGACCGCGCAGAAGACTGGCTAGTTGCAGCTCGGCTTGGGCAGTGCTTCCAGCCGGGTGATGCGGTATTCGATGCCGCCGTCGCTCTCTTCGTGGGTGCCGAAGAGCTCGATGCCGTTGTCGAGCGTGAGGCTGCTCATCTCGAAGGCGGGCTCGCCCTGCCCCTTGGTCCCGGCATCGAAGAAACCGGCGCGGTAATAAATCCTGGTGCGGCCTTCGGCCAGGGCCTCGGCACCTTCCGGGATCTTCACCTCGGCGAGACGTTTCGGCACCTTGCCGATCAGGATGTTCACGGATTGCGGCGGCTTCACCTTGTCGCCGAAGAAGAACTGCGCATCGAAGCCGTTCTCGCCTGCCTTGGCCTGGCGGATCGTGGCGCGCGCGATGGCGACGGGAAACAGCGTCCCGGCCGGAAGTGCCACGGTCTGCCCCTCGGGGTCGGTGAATCGTGCCTGGCCGCTGCCGTCGTCGCCGATCAACGCCTCGCCCTTCACCAGGCCCGTCTGCTTGCCGTTGGCGGTGGTGCGATGCTCGAAGACGAGCTTCTTGCTGTCGCGGCTCTCCGTCATCTGCGACTGTTGTTCGCTGACGACCGACCCGCGCGCGCCAGCGATCTCCAGCCTCAGGCGCTGGTTGATGACGTAGCCACCGTCGCACGTGAGCTTGATTTCGTAGGCATAGGTGCCGGGAGCATCGCCACTCGGCTTGCCCTTCTCCAGGGTCACCACCGAATAAACGGCTCGGTGCGGCGCGAAGTCCTGCGCCGTTGCCGGTGCCGCAGCAGCGATACCGAGGGCGACGGCGAGAGCCGTGCGCATAGCGTGGTGGCAATTCAGCATTTCGGCCTCGGCAGCGCTTGAAGTTGAACCAGACGAGCGTCGACGGCGAAGTCACCATAGTCGAGCAGCATCGATCGGGCGACGCCGTTGCCCAGCAGATCGAGCGCCAGCTCGTACTCGGGGTTGGTGCCCTGGTCGCCCGTGGCGAAGAAGGCGAGGCGAACGCCCCAGGACGGCTGGTTGCGCAGCAGCCCGATATCGCCGCGCACGGCAGGCCCTCCGGCCGCGCGCGGCGAACGGCCGATCACGGCATTGACCTGGAAGGCGCCGTCCAGCCGTGCCCCGTCGAACACGCTGTAGGAGGCCGATTTGTCGCCATCCCGGGCGTGCTGGATGATCAGCGCGAGATGGGTGGTCGGAAAGAGGGTCCCGACCGGAAGCTCGAAGCTGCGCGCCTCGGGCAGGGTGAAGGTGGCCCGCCCCTTGCCGCCCGTCGCCGTGAGATCGGCGTGGCCCCGCAATTCCTCCTCGACTTCGTCATCCTGGATGTTGCGGACGCTGAAGCGCAACCCCAGCCCGTCCTTGGTCTCGTAGCTGGTGAAGCTCGAATCGGTGCTGAACTCCTCGCTGTCATTGCGCAGGAACTTGAGCTTGATGCGCTGCTTGACCTCCCAGGCGTCGCACGAATCGACGTTCTCGATGACCATGCGTCCGCTGACCTCGACGATCCCGCTGTTGGGTCGGGCGACCGACAGCTTCATGTCGTAGGTGGCGCGATGCGGCACCAGCACGGACTCGAGTGGCTGCTGGGCACCGGCGACGCTTATCCACAGGATCGCCGATACAATGGCGCCGACGGCGGCACCAAGGGCCGCTGTTTGGACGCGAGGACAGCTAAAACTATACGGAATCAACGGACAATGGCTGGGGGCTAGGCCTTGTAGCCGGGCGGCCAAGCGTAATATCCATGCGCACAGAATACCAGAATGATCGCCTGCGGCAGGGCTGCACAGGGAGGATATCGACCATGAGCAATCGCAAACCCAAGGTACTGGCGACCCGCCACTTCCCGCCCGACGTAGAGGCCCGGTTGGCGGCCAACTTCGACGCCGTCCTCAACCCCGAGGACCGGCTCTATGACGGGCCAGGCCTGGCGGCGGCCTCGGCCGGCTGCGACGGCATCATGTGCGCGGCGGGCGAGGCCCTCACCGCCGAGACGATCGCGGCCCTGCCCGCTTCCGTCCGCATCATCGCGACCTTTTCCGTCGGCTACGAGCACGTCGACGTGGCCGCCGCGACCAAGCGCGGCATCGCCGTCAGCAATACGCCGGACGTGCTGACCGATGCCACCGCCGACATAACCCTGCTCTGCCTGCTCGGTGCAGCACGACGGGCGCACGAAGGCACGACCATGCTGCGGACGCGCAACTGGGTCGGCTGGAACCCCAATCAGCTCACGGGCGTCCACGTTACCGGCAAGAGACTGGGTATCCTGGGCATGGGCCGGATCGGCCAGGCGGTCGCCGAGCGTGCCCGCGCCTTTCGCATGCAGATCCACTACAGCAATCGCAGCCGCTTGGCCCCCGAGTTGGAGAAAGGCGCCATCTTCCACACCAACGCCGACGAAATGCTGCCGCACAGCGACTTCCTGTCGATCAACGCGCCAATGACGCCGGCGACCCGCAAATGGGTCAATGCCGAACGTATTGCCAGGCTGCCGCAGGGGGCGGTCATCGTGAACACCGCCCGCGGCGGGGTCGTCGACGACGAGGCGCTGATCGCGGCGCTCAAGAGCGGCCGGATCGCCTCGGCGGGCCTCGACGTGTTCGACGGCGAGCCCAAGATCCACCCAGGCTACTATGATATCGAGAACGCTTTCCTGCTGCCGCACATGGGCTCGGCGACGGTCGAAACCCGCAATGCGATGGGCTTCAAGGCGCTCGACAATCTCGAGGCCTTCCTGCTTAGGAAGGAGGTGCCGCCTGACCTCGTGAGGGCTTCTTAGCCACAGCACGCACGGCTTTGCTCTTTTTCGGCTTGGGCGCAGCGGCGGGCGCCACGGCCGGTTGAGCCGGCGCCGCATCGGCAACGGCCGTGGCCGGCTCGGTTGGCGCGGTCGACGGCGACGCCGGGGCGGTCTTGTAGGCCGCCGCATCCCAGCTCGTGGCGGGGGCGTCAGCGGAAGCGCGAAGCGGCGGCCCGTAACTGATTCCGTCCTCGCTCACCATCCGCTGAGGTTCGCCGTAGTCGACCGCGTAGGGATCCTTGGCCTCGTCGCGTTCCTTACAGACATCGGTGTTCCGGAAGACACGCAAGAACGAGCAGTCCTTCTTGGACATCATCGATGCCAGGTGGTCGCTCGAGCTCTTGTTGCCGGTGACCATGAGCGTGCCGTCGGCGGCGTAGCCGCCTGCCGTCACGGCGAGCGGCGCACCGCAGGCCCCGGTCAAAAGGGCCAAGCCGACGACCAGTGGCAGAGCTAAAATGGAGAGCCGAAAAGAGCTCATAATCTTCTTTATTAAAAGACTATAACTCTTTGAATATTAAGAGGTTCCTTACCCTCGGTCAATTTTCACTTCGCCCACCACCCCTAGTCCTTCCGGGGCGGCGGCAGCCGCAAGCCGATGTGGAGTTCGCGCAGCTTCTCCGGCGGCAGTTCGGCCGGCGCATCCATCATCAGGTCGACCGCCTGCTGGTTCATCGGGAAGCAGATGACCTCGCGGATGTTGGGCTCGTCGGCCAGCAGCATGACGATGCGGTCGACACCCGGCGCCGCGCCACCGTGCGGCGGCGCGCCGAACTTGAACGCATTCAGCATGCCGCCGAAGCGCGCCTCGACCTCTTCCTTCCTGTAGCCGGCGATTCCGAACGCCTTGTACATGATCTCGGGCTTATGGTTCCGGATCGCACCCGAACAGAGCTCGATGCCATTGCACACGATGTCGTACTGCCAGGCGTTGATCGTGAGCGGGTCCTGCGTCTCGAGCGCCTCCAGCCCGCCTTGCGGCATCGAGAACGGGTTGTGGCTGAAATCGATCTTCTTGGCTTTCTCGTCGTACTCGAACATCGGGAAGTCGACGATCCAGCACAGGCGGAACTCGTCTTCCGCGATCAGGCCGAGTTCCTGGCCGACTCGGGTTCTCGCCTGTCCGGCGAATTTCCAGGCCAGCTCCGGCTTGTCGGCGACGAAGAATACGGCGTCGCCGTCCTCCGCGCCGGTGACCGCCTTCAGCTGGGCCAAGCGGTCGCCCGTCACGAACTTGGCAATGGGGCCCTTCCCGGCTCCAGCTTCGAGGACGATGTAGCCCAAGCCCGGCTTGCCCTCGCTTTGCGCCCAGGTGTTGAGCTTGTCGAAGAAGCTGCGCGGCTGGCCGCCGGCCTTCGGCGCGCGCAACGCCCGCACGACACCGCCTGCAGCCACGATACCAGCAAAGACCTTGAAATCGGAGCCAGCGAAGACCTCGGCCACGTCGACGATGCGCAGCGGGTTGCGCAGATCGGGCTTGTCGGTGCCGTAGCTCAGCAGGGCTTCGGCATAGGGAATGCGCGGAAACGGAAGCGACGTCACCTTGCGCGGGACCTGGCGGCCGAAGGCGGCAAACTCCTCGAACACGCCGCCCAGCACCGGCTCGATCGCGGCGAAGACGTCCTCTTGCGTCACGAAGCTCATCTCGAAGTCGAGCTGGTAGAACTCGCCCGGCGCGCGGTCGGCGCGGGCGTCCTCGTCGCGAAAGCAGGGTGCGATCTGGAAATAGCGGTCGAAGCCCGACACCATCAGGAGCTGCTTGAACATCTGCGGGGCCTGCGGCAGCGCATAGAACTTGCCGGGATGGAGCCGGCTCGGCACGACGTAGGACCGCGCGCCTTCGGGGCTGTCGGCGGTCAGGATCGGCGTCTGGAACTCGATGAAGTCCTGCTCGATCATGCGCCGGCGCAGGCTCGAGATGACCTGGCTGCGCAGCACGATGTTCTTGTGCAGCTTGTCCTTGCGCAGGTCGAGGAAGCGATACTTGAGCCTGAGTTCCTCCGGCGTCGTGTCGTTCTCGATGTGAACCGGAATCGGCAGCGGCTCGGCCATGGACTGCACGACCATGTCGGTGGCGTCGAGCTCGACCTCGCCCGTGGCCAGGCGCGGGTTCTTGGTGGCGGCGTCGCGCGCCACCACCTTACCGGTCACGGTGATCACGCTTTCGGTGCGCACCGCCTCGGCGGTCTTGAAAACCGGGCTACCCGCGTCGACCACCACCTGGGTCACGCCATAGTGATCGCGCAGGTCGATGAACAGCAGATTGCCGTGGTCGCGCTTGCGCTGGACCCAGCCCGACAAACGGGCTTCCTGGCCGACATTCTGCGGCCTGAGCGCGCCGCACGTATGGGTTCGGTAGACAGAAGACATTACATATTTTCCGGGTTTTATAGGCCCGGCAAAAGGCACGGATTGGCCGAGCAAGTCAAGGGAACGGGGCTTCCCTCCGCTGGCGCCCGGTGCTGGGTTGTCTTTGCCCGTGGCGGCTGCGCCCGCTATAGATCGCCTCTAATGAAGCTCATCACCACGACCGACGAACTCGCCGCGTTCTGCAAGCCTCTGGCCGAGGCTGAATTCGTCGCCGTCGACACCGAATTCATGCGCGAACGGACCTACTGGCCCAAGCTCTGCCTGGCTCAGGTGGCGGGACCCGAGGACGCCGCCGCGATCGACGCCCTGGCCGAAGGCATCGACCTCGCGCCGCTTGACGAATTGATGGCCAATCCCCGGGTGCTGAAGGTCTTTCACGCCGCCCGGCAGGACCTCGAAATCTTCTACCTGCGCATGACGCAGGTCCCCCAACCGCTGTTCGATACCCAGGTCGCGGCCATGGTGTGCGGCCACGGCGAGGCCGCCTCCTACGAGTCGCTCGCCACCAAGCTCGCCAAGGCGAAAATCGACAAATCGAGCCGCTTCACCGATTGGAGCCGCCGGCCACTCAGCGAGCGCCAGATCACCTACGCGCTGTCGGACGTCACGCATCTCCGAGTCGTCTACGAGAAGCTCAAACAGCAGCTCGAGCGGACGGGTCGACTGCCCTGGATCACCGAGGAAATGGCGGTCCTCAACGATCCTGCCACCTACCGAGCCGATCCCGAACAGGCCTGGCGCCGGCTGAAGCCGCGCGGTTCCTCGCCCCGCCTGCTGGCGATCCTGAAGGAAGCGGCGGCGTGGCGCGAACGGACCGCACAGCGCATCGACATTCCGCGCCAGCGCCTGCTGCGCGACGAGCAGCTTCTCGAAATTGCCAGCCACGCCCCCAAGACGATCGAGGAGCTGGGCATGACGCGCGGCCTCGGCCGCGGCTTCGCCGAAGGCTGGCAGGGTCGTGAACTCATGGAAGCCATCGAGCGGGCACGCAGCCTGCCCGAGTCCGACTTGCCGGCCCGCGACAAGCCCACCGAGCAGCTCCGCGCACCAGGCGCCATCGTCGACCTGTTGCGCACCCTGCTGCGACTGAAGGCCGAGCAAGCCGGTGTTGCCGGTCGTCTGGTGGCCAGCGCCGATGAGCTCGATCGCCTGGCGGCGGGAAAACGCGACCTGCCGGTGCTCAAGGGCTGGCGACGCGAGGTGTTCGGCGTCGACGCCGTCGCCCTGATCGAAGGTCGCGTCGCCCTGGCCCTCTCGGGCGACCAGGCGCGCCTGATTCCCGTCACGCCCGCCGAGTAGGCCGCCTCCTAGGCTGAGACGATCACCGATTTGAGATCGAACGCCTCGGCAGCCGTCTGCAGCCGCCGGGCCGTCACGTCGCCCAGCGCGCCCTTCAACCCCGCCGGCACGATCAGCCGCAGCTCGCGATCGGTGCGGCGGAGCGAGATCTGCGGCAGCAGGCCGGGCGCGCCCCCCGAGAGGTTGTAGGCGAGCCTCAGGCAGGCCCCCAGCCGACGCGCGAATGCCTTGCCCTTGTTGTCGGAGAGCCTCAGCGCAGTATCGATCGTCGCCGACTTGGGATCGCTCTTGTAGCGATAGGTGAGCGCCATCGCGAGAACGGCACGGTCGCGATGGCTCATGCCCGGTGCCGGCAGGTGCAGCACCCGGACATAGGCCTGCTCGGCACGGTAATCGGGGTGATCGTTCCACGAGATGTCGCTCAGGTGGCAGGCTGCCGTCCGCAGGATACGGTCGGCCGCGCTCTCGTCGGCGAAGGCCGGCGTCAGCCAGTCGAAGATCTCGGTCGGCGACAGGTCGAAGCGCCGCCAACCGGCGCCCTGCTCCTCGGCGAAGGCGATCAGCGGATGGCGCGCCCGCTCCGCCTCGTTCAGTCGCACGTGGTAAAAGCCCTCGCGCAGGCCGAATGCCGAGAAGACCACCGTCTTTGGCTTGAGCGCGACCAGCAGACGGTCGAGCGCCAGACAGGCCAGCGGCAGCGTGTCGACGCGCCGGCGCGAGACGCCCGGCATCTTCTCCAGCGACTTGGCGCTCTGCACCGCGATCAGGCGAGCGACAGCGCGGGCCTCTTCAGCCGCGATCTCGTAATGATGGATGATATGCAGCGGATAGCCCGCCTGCTCCATGTGAAGGCGCGCGAAGGACCGCCAGGCGCCGCCCACCGCATAGAATGTCTTGCCGGTTTCCTCACGCAGCCAGCGCACACCTTCGATCGCATCCACCACGGTGCGCTTGGGATCGCCCTTGCCAGAGGACATCAGGCGCAGCGGCCCGATCGGCAGCGTGCTCGACTCGCCCAGCCCGCCATTGGCCAGCGCCACCAGTTCGAGGCTGCCGCCGCCCAGGTCGCCCATCACGCCGTTGGCGTCGGGCATGCCGCAGATCACGCCGAAGCCCGAGTAGCGGGCCTCGTCGCGGCCACTCACCATATGGGCCTGGATGCCGGGCCGGCGCGCGATCTCGCGCATGAAATCGGCGCCGTCGGCGGCATCGCGAACAGCGGCCGTGGCCAACAGGTCGAGTGACGTCACCTTCATGTTGTGCGCCAGCGTCGTGAAGCGGTCGATGTTGGCCAGGGCCATCTCGACGCCCGCCGGATTGAGCCGTCCGGTGGCATCCAGCCCCCGCGCCAGGCCGCACAACACCTTCTCGTTGAACACCGGCAAAGGAGCGCGGCTCGCCCGCTCATAGACGACGAGACGAATCGAGTTCGACCCCACGTCGATGATGCCGACGCGGCCCTTGTCGGCAGAATGTGGCGGATTGCGCGCGCCTGCGGTCGGTTCACCGTCCATGCGCGCTCCCTCTACAGCAAAGCCGGTGAGATTGCAGCGGCGGCACAGCCGCGACGCGACGCCGCTGGTCCGATCAGGACTTGAGGACCAGGCGCGGCACGGCGCCGCTCAGCTTGAGCGCGCTGCCGCGGCCGGAAAGCGACGGATTGGTCATGAAATAGTGATGCGCAATGAACGGTTCCTTGCCCGGGTGCGGCCGGACGTAAGAACCATCGGGCGTCATGATCCAGCTCTGGCCGTCGTCCTTGAGGTTGGCGACCATGATCTGGTCGAGCACCTGTTCGTGGACCGTCGGATTTTCGACCGGGCACAGAAGCTCGACACGACGGTCGAGGTTGCGCGGCATCCAGTCGGCCGACGAGAGGAAGACTTTCGCCTTGGGCGACGGCAGTGCCTTGCCGTTGCCGAAGCAGATGATGCGGGCGTGCTCCAGGAAACGGCCGATCATGCTGCGGACGCGGATGTTGTCGCTCAGGCCCTTCACGCCCGGCCGCAGGCAACAGATTCCGCGCACCACCAGATCGATCTGCACGCCCGCTTGCGACGCGACGTACAGACGATCGATAAGCCCCGCATCGACCAGGGAGTTGAGCTTGATCCACATGCCGGCCGGCTTGCCGGCGCGGGCATTGGCGATCTCGGCATCGATCAGGCTGTAGAGCTTGGGTCGCAGCGTCACCGGCGCGAAGGCGATCTTCTCCATCTGTTCGGGCCGGGCGTAGCCGGTCATGTAGTTGAACAGGCGCGCGGCATCGCGGCACATCGCCGGATCGCAGGTGAAGAACGACAGGTCGGTATAGATGCGCGCCGTGATCGGATGGTAGTTGCCGGTGCCGAAATGAACGTAGGTGCGGATCGACTGGGCCTCGCGGCGCACCACCATCGACACCTTGGCGTGGGTCTTGAGGTCGATGAAGCCGTAGACCACCTGGACGCCGGCGCGTTCGAGGTCGCGCGCCCAGCGGATGTTGGCTTCCTCGTCGAAGCGCGCTTTTAACTCGACCAGCGCCGTCACGGTCTTGCCCGCCTCGGCCGCGGAGATCAGCTCCTTGACGATCGGCGAGTCGTGGCTGGTGCGGTAGAGCGTCTGCTTGATCGCCACCACCGCCGGATCCCGCGCCGCCTGGCGCAGGAACTGCACCACGACGTCGAAGCTCTCGTAGGGATGATGGACGACGATGTCCTTGGCGCGGATGGCGGCGAAGCAATCGCCGCCGAAATCGCGGATACGTTCCGGGAAACGGGCGTTGTAGGGCGCGAACTTGAGGTCGGGCCGGTCGTCGACGATCACCGCCTTGACGTCGCCGATGTTGAGCATGCGGTCGAGATGGAAGACGTGCACGGTGGGCGTCTGGTCGGGAACCTCGAGCTGGTCGAACAGGAAGTCGCGCAGCTCCGCCGGCATCGCGCTGTTGACCGATATCGAGATCAGATCGCCGCGCCGACGGCGCTTGAGCGCGCTCTCGTAGAGCAGGACGAGATCCTCGGCCTCCTCGTTGATCTCGACGTCACTGTCGCGGATGACGCGGAAGAACGCCTGCTCGATGACCTCGTAGCCGGGGAAGAGCCTGGGCAGGTAGATGTCGACCAGATCTTCCAGCGACAGGAACCGGATCGACGTGCCCGGCAGTCGCACGAAGCGGTCGACCTGCGACGGCAGCGGCAGCAGTGCCATCAGCGGGCGCCGGTCTTCCTTGCGCTGCAGCTTCAGGATGGCGGAAAAGCCGCCGTTGACGAGGAATGGAAACGGGTGCGCCGGATCGATCGCCAGCGGCGTCAGGATCGGGAAGACCTGGTCGATGAAATACTGATCAAGCCAGGTGCGCTCGGCGGCGGTCAGCTCGTCGGAACCGACGACAGCAATCCCCGCCTCACGCAGGTCGTCCTGGAGCGCGGCCCAGACATCCTGCTGATGACCCATGAGGCTCGACGCGCGATCACGTATGGCGAGCAGCTGCTCGGCCGGCGTCATCCCGTCATCGCTCACGAGGGTCGAGCGCGTCTGCAGCATGTCGACGAGACCCGCCACCCGGACCATGTAGAATTCGTCGAGATTGTCGGCCGAAATCGACAGAAACCGAACCCGCTCGAGGAGTGGATGACGCTTGTTGCTGGCTTCCTCGAGGACCCGCATGTTGAAGGCGAGCCACGACAGTTCCCGGTTGATGAAGCGCTGCGGGCTCTCGGGGCCTACGTCGACGGCCGCTGTCGGGTCGATTGTGGTGTCGAGGGCGTCCATCATGGCCCCCTGCGGGGCATCTCCCGATAATTGTTCACGGAAACGGTAGCCGCTCATCATGACAGTGTCATGGCATTTCAATAAGCTATTGTTTCAAAAGCTTTTTATTGGATGCCGCCCGTGAAGAACATTCTCCTCCTGCGACATGCAAAATCGGCCTGGAGCGACCTCGCGCTGACCGATCACGATCGTCCCCTCAACGGTCGCGGCGAACGCGCGGCCAAGGCCATTGGCGATCACCTGGCGCATCATGGTCCCCGCCCCGATCTCATCCTGTGCTCCACGGCCACGCGGGCCCGCCAGACGCTGGCGCCCGTGGTCAAGCGGCTGGGCATGCCCGCACCGCCGATCTTGCTCGACGAGACACTCTACCTCGCGTCCGAGGAGGCCCTGCTCGCCCGCCTGCGGGCCGTGGCCGACGATGTCGCGACGGTCCTGCTGGTCGGCCACAACGATGGAATCTGGCGGCTGGCCGAGATGCTGGCCGGACATGGGTCGGCCGCGCACCTCGCCGTCTTGCAGGAAAAATATCCGACCGGGACGCTGGCGACGCTCAAGATGCCGGATGGCCCCTGGCAAGACCTCGCGGCCGGCTCAGGCGAACTCGCAGCCTTCGTCCGGCCGCGCGATCTGTTGCGACGCTGATACGCTGGAGCGGGATGACACCAGATTTCTCCGTCGTCCCGACCGAAGCCCGAAGGGCGTAGTGGAGGGACCTTTTCTCCGCAGCAAGCTGTCACCGCTGGAGAGAAGACCCCTCGGCTACGCTCGGGGTGACGGATGTTTAATACGTGCCCGGATACTGGCCGCCATCCATCAGGATGTTCTGGCCGGTCATGTAGCCCGCGTGCACGCTGCACAGGAACGCGCACATCATGCCGAACTCCTCGGCCGTGCCGAAGCGGCCGGCGGGATGGGCCTTGGCGCCGGCAGCGTACTCCTCCTCGAAACTGCGGCCGGCCTTGGCGGCGCGCGTCTTCGTCGTATTGCGCAGGCGGTCGGTGTCGAACGGGCCCGGCAGCAGGCCGTTGATGGTGACGCCATGACGGATGGTCGTGCGCGCCACGCCAGCGACGAAGCCGGTCAGGCCCGACCGCGCCCCGTTGCTGAGGCCGAGAATATCGATCGGCGCCTTCACCGAGCTCGAGGTGATGTTCACGATGCGACCGAAGCCGCGCTTCATCATGCCGTCGACCGATGCCTTGATGAACTCGATGGGCGTCAACATGTTGGCGTCGAGCGCCTTGATCCAGTCGTCGCGGTTCCAGTCGCGGAAATTGCCCGGCGGTGGGCCGCCCGCATTGTTGACGATGATGTCGGGCTCGGGGCATGCCGCCAGCACCTGCTTGCGGCCGTCCTCGGTGGTGACGTCGACGGCGACCGCCGTGACCTTCACGCCGTACTTCTTTCTGATCTCCTCCGCCGTCGCGTCGAGCTCCGACCTGGTGCGCGCGTTGATCACGAGATCAACACCCTCCCCCGCCAGTGCCATGGCGCAGCCCTTGCCCAATCCCTTGCTCGCCGCGCAGACGATCGCCTTGCGGCCCTTGATTCCCATATCCATTTTCCGCTCCCTATTTCACGCGTGTCCAAACCTGCGTCTCGCCGAACATCGGCGAGCCGACGTACCCGCGCAAGCGAAGCGTGCCGTCGGGCTGCAGGGTGATATTGGCCGAATAGATCTTGCCGTTCTCGCCGTTGTAGATCTGGCCGCCTTCGAAGACGTTGGGATCCGATGTCTTCTTGAACCCCCAGATCAGCGGCATGCCCAGGACCTTGCGGCTGCGCAGCGCCGGGTCCTGGTTGCGAAAGTCGGTCGCCACTTCGGGCGCCACCACCACGCCATCCGGTCCAGTGGGATTGATCAGGCCGGCAATGAAGCCGCAAAGCGCCCCGCTCGCGGGATTAGCACAAGCCTCGATCCGGACCTGCGCCTTGCCCGACGCGGTCAGCCAGGTGCCCATGGCCGACGGCGCCTGAGCCAATGCCGGCAAAGCCATTACCGCGAACACTGCAGCCAAAAACAGTCTTCTCATCGTTCCCCCTGAGGTCCCGCAGACAGCCGGGACAATTCTCCCAACACATCGGCGGCCAGCCTGCGGTCGATCTCTCTCTGCTCGACCAGCCCGCGGCGATCGAGCGCCGCCACCACCCGCCGCGCGGAGTCCGCCGACCGCTCCATGTGCGACACCAGATACTGCACGACCCCAGCGCCCGCATGCAATTGCCTGTCGCCGAGCTGTTTCAGGATGATCGACCCCAGCAGTTCGTCATCGGGCGGCGCCATCGCCACCGACGGTGCCGCGCGCAGGCGGGACGCCAGGTCCGGCAGCGCGATCGACCAATGGGCGGGCGGCAGCGCCGACGTGAGCAACAGATAGCCGCCGCGCTCGCGCAGCAGATTGTAGAGATGGAACAGCGCTCGCTCCGGAGCGTGATCGGCCCCTTCGACGACGATCGTCGGCGAGGCCGCTGCCATGTCGGAAAGATCGGCGACGCTCTTGCCCTCGAGATCCTTGCCCTCGACGACGGCCGCGCCGGCGCGCGCCGCCCAGATGCGGGCGAGATGGGTCTTGCCGCAGCCGGTCGGCCCACTCAGCGCCAGGGCCGGCGCCGGCCAGTCGGGCCAACGGTCGATCCAGGCCAGTGCCTCGCGATTGCCACCGGCGACGACAAAGTCCTCGCGGGCGTAGGTCGGCGGCGGCAGCGCGAGATCGAGGGTGAGTTGATTGGGCATCGGCCGGTCAGCCCGATGTGCTGCCACGGTAGATCGCGCTTTCGCGATAGCGGCCGATGAAATGCCGAACGATCACGCCAACCACGGCCGCCACCGGCACCGCGACCAGTACGCCCACGAACCCGAACAGCGAGCCGCCGGCCAGCAGGGCGAACATGATCCACACCGGATGCAGCCCGACCCTGTCGCCGACCAGCTTGGGCGACAGCACGTTGCCTTCCAGGGTCTGGCCGAACAGAAACACGGCGCCGACCTTGGCCACGCCGAGCCACTCCGGGGGAAACTGCGCCAGCGCCATGCCGAGCGCCATCACGGCGCCGACGAAGGTGCCGACGAAGGGAATGAACGAAATGGCGCCCGCGATCAGGCCGATGGCCAGACCGAACTGCAGGCCGACCAGCGACAGGCCGATCGCATAGATCGAGCCGAGGCAGATGCAGACCAGTGCCTGACCGCGCAGGTAGCCCGCGATCGCGGCGTTCGACTCGCGCGCCAGCTTGCGGATGGTGTCGGCGTGGTCGAGCGGCAGCGCGCCGTCGATCGCGGCCAGGACCTTTTCCCAGTCGCGCAGCATGTAGAACGTCACCACCGGAGTGATGAACAGCAGGCCGAGCAGGTTGATGATCGCCACGCCGCGCTGCGCCACCTGACCGGCGACAGTGCCGGCCACGGCGAGCGCACTGCCAGCCCATTGGGTGGCCTTCGCCTGAAGATCCGCGACACTGAGCGGATGCATCCCGAGCTTGTGCATCAGGGGCTCGACCAGCGGCTGGATCCGCATCGACACTTTCACGACGTACTCGGGGATTTTCGCGATCAGCGCCTGCACCTGCGCGAACAGCGGCGGCAGGATGGCCATGGCGACGGCCACCGTCAGCAGCACGGCCACGATCGTCACCGCGGACGTGGCCATCGTGCGCGAAAGCCCGAACCTCTGCAGGCGATGGACGACGGGATCGAGGAAATAGGCGACGACGATGCCGACCACGAACGGCAACAGGATGTCGTTCAGGAGCCAGAGGAGAAGCAGGAAGACGGCTGCCGCCGCCAACCAGAAGCGCCAGCGGTTGGCGTTGGCCGGTGGCGTCATCTCCCCGGTCCCGCTTTTCGCGGTCACCGCGGCTGCAGCCGCCACTGATTGGCGTCCTTGTCCAGCGTCAGGCCTGCCTGGGCCAGCGTGCGCTGCAACTCTTCGGCCGTGCCAAAGTACTCGAGACGCAGCTCGGCCCGGTCCGATTCGAGCGATCGCACGGCGACACTCTTCACCGCCGGCACGGCGCCCAGCCGCTGGCGCACCTGCACCCAGTCGCCCAAGGCGCGGAGCGGCACGACGACGTCGAGCGCATCCTGCGAATCGCGGCGGACGACGGCAATGCTGCGCCAATCCTCGTCGAGCCGCGCATGCATCTTCTTGGCAGCCTCGCCAAGCTGGGCCGCGCCCTCGACCGGAACCGGGGCGATCTCGCTGCGCGCACCGGTCCGCATGTCGTAGCGAACGCCACCGACGCTGAGCGCGCCGCTCTCCTTGTCGCCCTGGACGACGGCCACGATGATGGTGGGGGCGCGATAGCGTTCATTCAGCCGCGACAGGGCGGTGACGTCGCCGACAAAGGCCTCTTCGGCGGATAGTGCGCCCTGATCGGTCGGATCGCCGCGCACGACCGTCACCGGCACGGCGCTGCCCACCGTGTCGAGGGTCCGCCATGCTTCACGCCAGGCGTTGCGATCGTCCAGCGCATCGACGCCGGCCTTGCCCTTCCACAACGGGATGACCAGGGCCGGCCGAGCGACCGTCTCGGAGACCTTCACGCCACTGTCGGCCAGCCAGGCTTTTGCCTGGTCGGCGGCGAACACGACGTTCAGCGTCGCGATATAGCGATTGGGCGCGGACCGCTCGCGGACGAATTCGACGCCGCGAACCATATTGTCGAGCCGGGCATCGTCGAGCGGCGGCACGCGGCTGCGATCCTCGGCAGCGACAAGGCGGTCGACCAGCATGCGCGAGGCGCGGCGCTTGGCCTCCTGGATGCCCTGCTCCCGCGCCTTGACGGCGTCGGCCGCGTTCACATCGACGTCGATGCCGGTGATTGCATAGGAATTACCGGTCGCGACCTGCGCGCCAGCCTCGCCGCCAACGGCAAGGGTCGTCAGCAGAATCGCGACGATCGTGGAAAACCATCGGCCTATCGGCATTGCGGGGGTCCGGTTTTTGGCTATGTTCGCGCCAACTATCTAGCACGCCCCCGGTCTAGCACGAATGAGCATGGCTTGAAGCCCGACGCACCGCCCAACGCACCGAACGACAGCAAGGGGAGCCACAACCGGCCACCCCTGACCTACAAGGATGCCGGCGTCGACATCGATGCCGGCGACGCCTTGGTCGAGCACATCAAGCCGCTGGCCCGCGCCACCAATCGGCCGGGCGTCATGGGCGCCCTGGGCGGCTTCGGCGGCCTGTTCGACCTCAAGGCCGCGGGATTTCGCGATCCCATCCTGGTGTCCGGCACCGACGGCGTCGGCACCAAGCTCAAGGTGGCGATCGAAGCCGGCATCCCCGATACGGTGGGAATCGATCTGGTGGCGATGTGCGTCAACGACATCGTGGTCCAGGGCGCCGAGGCGCTGTTCTTCCTCGACTACTATGCGAGCGGCCGGCTCGATGTCGATGTCGGGCGGCGGATCGTCGCCGGGATCGCCGAAGGCTGCCGGCGTGCCGGCTGTGCGCTGATCGGCGGCGAGACGGCGGAAATGCCCGGCATGTATGCCGACGGCGACTACGACCTGGCAGGCTTCACCGTCGGCGCAGCAGAACGCGACGAACTGCTGCCTCGGCCCGACATCGCCATTGGCGACGTGGTGCTGGGAATCGCCTCGAGCGGCGTCCATTCGAACGGCTATTCGCTGGTGCGTAGCGTGGTCAAGCGCAGCGGACTTGCCTACGACGCCCCCGCGCCCTTCGCCAAGGAGACGCTGCTGGGCCCGGCCCTGCTCGAACCGACGCGCATCTATGTCAAACAGGTCCTGGGAGTCGTGCGGGCAACCCGCGCCATCAAGGGCCTCGCCCATATCACCGGCGGCGGCCTGCCCGGGAACGTGCCACGCTGCCTGCCCGCCGGGACGCGCGCGCGCCTGGATGCGAGGCGTTGGTTGGCGCCACCGGTTTTCCAATGGCTGCGCGATGTCGGCCAGGTGCCGACCGACGACATGCTGCGGACCTTCAATTGCGGGCTCGGCATGATCGCCGTGGTGGCCAGGGACGACGCGGCGCGGGTCGCCAAGGCACTCGCCGAAGCAGGTGAGACCGTGCACGAGATCGGTGTCGTGGAGCGCGCGCCAAGCGACGAAGCCGATTGTGTCGTCGAGCACGCCGACAGCCTATGGCGAAGCTGAAAGTCGGAATCCTGATCTCGGGCCGCGGCAGCAACATGGCGGCGCTGATCCGGGCCGCCCAGGCGGGCGACTATCCTGCCGAGATCGCCTGTGTCGTCAGCAACCGGGAAGACGCGGCCGGCCTCGAGGCGGCCCGCAAGGCCGGCATTCCGACCGCGGTAATCTCCCATCGCGGCTATCCCGACCGCGAAACGTTCGATCGGGACGTTTCCGCCGCGCTCGAAAAGCATGGCGTCGGACTCGTGGCGCTCGCGGGCTTCCTGCGGATCCAGAGTGCGTGGTTCCCGGAGCATTGGGCAGAGCGGCACATCAACATTCACCCCTCGCTGCTGCCGGCGTTTCCAGGATTGCACGTGCAGCAGCAGGCGCTGGATGCCGGCGTGCGGGTGAGCGGCTGTACGGTCCATTTCGTCACACCCGACCTCGATGCCGGGCCGATCATCGCCCAGGCCGCCGTGCCGGTCCTCGCCGGCGACACCGAGGAAACACTGTCCGCGCGCATCCTGCGCCAGGAGCACCTGCTCTATCCTCTCGTGGTGCGCTGGTTCGCCGAGGGCCGGATCGCGATCGCCGATGGACGGGTCAGCGTCCGCGACATTCCGCCCGGCGCCACCCTCCTCTTCTCCGCCGAACCCTAGTTCGTTATAAGATTACCGATAAATCTCATCGAGGATCCGACATGGCCGACACTCAGGACGACTACCCCGCTCACCTGGAAACCTACACGTCCTTCAACAAGCTGGTGACGTTCACGCTCCTCTGGATCGTGTTGATCCTGGTTTCCATGGCTTTGGGGCTGGTCGGCCATCTGTCGATCCTGGCGCTGTTCCTGGGTATCGGCGGCAGCGTGGCCCTGCTGGTGGCCTTTGCCGTCCTAGGCTGACACCGATAGCCACCAAATAGAAAAAGCGGCCCGGATGGGCCGCTTTTTTGTGCCTATTTTTTGGTGGCTGGCCGCTGGCTCAGCCGACGACTTCGGATCCGGCGAAGAAGTAGGAAATCTCGATCGCCGCATTCTCCGGCGAGTCCGAGCCGTGCACCGAGTTCGCCTCGATCGACTCGGCGAAGTCCTTGCGGATCGTGCCGGCGTCGGCGTTGGCCGGGTTGGTCGCGCCCATGATCTCGCGGTTCTTGGCGACAGCGTTCTCGCCTTCCAGGACCTGAACGACGACCGGGCCGGAGGTCATGAAGGTGCAGAGATCGTTGAAGAACGGCCGCGCCTTGTGGACGCCATAGAACTGCTCGGCCTGCTGGCGGCTCATCCAGATACGCTTCTGGGCCACGACGCGCAGACCGTTTTCCTCGAAGCGGGCGTTGATCTTGCCAGTCAGGTTCCGGCGTGTCGCATCCGGCTTGATGATCGAAAAAGTGCGCTCGACGGCCATGGAATCCTCTTGAAGACAAAGTCTCGGCGAATGGGCGCGCCTTATAGACGCGAGGTTTCGGCCCGGCAAGTCGGCCGATCCGGCTTGGAATGGCCCGGTATCGCATGCTAAAGGCCGCCGCCCCATGCTCCATATCAACGACATCTCCTTTCGCCACGGCGAGCGCGTGCTGTTCGATCGCGCTTCTGCGGCCTTTTCCGACGGCTGGAAGGTCGGCCTCGTCGGCCGCAACGGTGCGGGCAAATCGACGCTGCTGCGCCTGATCCAGGGCCAGATCGAGACCGACAGCGGCGAAATCAACCTGATGGGCCGCACCCGCGTGGGCTCGGTGCCGCAGGATCCTCCCGGCGGCGACATCACCGTTCTGGACGCCGTCTTGGCGGCCGACGTCGAGCGCAGCGCGCTGATGGCCGAGGATGCGGCCTGCCACGACGGCCTGCGCCTGGCAGAGATCCATGCCCGCCTCGACGAGATCGGCGCCGCCTCGGCGCCTTCCCGCGCCGCCTCGATCCTTCACGGCCTGGGTTTCGACAATGAAAAGCAGGCCCGGCCCTGCGGCGAATTCTCCGGCGGCTGGCGCATGCGCGTGGCGCTGGCGGGCACGCTGTTCAGCGACCCCGACCTCCTGATCCTCGACGAGCCGTCGAACCATCTCGACCTCGAGGCGATGCTGTGGCTGACCGAGCATCTGAAAAGGTTCCGCAATACCGTCCTGATGGTGAGCCACGACCGCGACCTGCTGAACGACGTGTGCGACCATATCGTTCACATCGATAACGAGAAGCTGGTCCCCTACACCGGCAACTACGACTTCTTCGAGCGCACGCGCGCCGAGCGGCTGGCCAACGACGCCGCCCAGCAGGCGAAGGTCGCGGCGCAGCGCAAGCACATGCAGGCCTTCGTCGACCGCTTCAAGGCCAAGGCCAGCAAGGCACGCCAGGCGCAGTCGCGCATGAAGATGATCGAGAAGCTCGGTCCCGTCGCCAGCGTGCCGATCGAGGAGCGCGTCTCGTTCAACTTCCCCTCGCCCGAGATTCTCGCCTCGCCGATCGAGACGCTCGACGAGGTCTCCGTCGGCTATCCCGACGGACCGCTGGTGCTGCGCGGCCTCGACCTGCGCATCGACATGGAAGACCGCATCGCCCTGCTCGGCCAGAACGGCAACGGCAAGTCGACCTTCATCCGCCTGATCTCGCAGCGGCTGGAGCCGCGCGAAGGCCGGCTGAAGAAGACGCCGAAGTTGCGCGTCGGCTATTTCTCGCAGGATCAGGAAGAAAGCCTCGATTTCGAGGCGACGCCATTCGATCACATGAACCGCGCCCTGCAGGGCGCCGGGGAAGCCAAAGTGCGCGCCCAGCTCGGCCGCTTCGGCTTTTCGCGCGATCGCGCCAACCTCAAGGTCGGCGTGCTGTCGGGCGGCGAGAAGACCCGCCTGCTGCTGGCGCTCGCCACGCGCAATGCGCCGCACATGCTGCTGCTCGACGAGCCGACCAACCATCTCGACATGGATGCGCGCGCCTCGCTGGTCGACGCCATCAACGATTTCGAGGGCGCCGTCGTGCTGGTCAGCCACGATACGCATCTGGTGAAGATGGTGGCCGACACGCTGTGGCTGGTCGCCGGCGGCACGGTGAAGTCTTTCGATGGCGATATCGACGAATATCAGGCGAAGCTCCTGAAGGAGCGCGGCGCCAAGCCGGCCAAACGCGAGGAGAGCCCGGCCGATGCCGCCTCGAAGAAGGACCAGCGCAAGACGTCGGCAGACAATCGCGCCCAGAAGGCTCCCCTCAAGAAGGCCGTCGACAGTGCGGAGAAGATGCTGGTCCGCCTCACCGCCCAGCTCGAAGGCGTCGTTGCCAAGCTCGGCGACCCGGCGATCTATTCAGGACCAGCGACGGTCGTCACCGACCTCCAGCGCGAGAAGGCACGGCTTGAGCGCGAGGTCGCCAATGCCGAGCAGCGCTGGCTCAACGCGCAGGAAGCTCTCGAAAAAGCAGCCTAGAGCAGCGTGCTTGCACTGCCAGCATTTGCTCACGCAGACGTGATGAGCAGGTTCAGCAGGAAAATGCTATTGCTTCAGGCAGGCTGGCGGTTGGACCGCGCCTGTCATTTCCAAATGAGCATGACCCGCCCGCGCACGCCGCGGGTTGACGCAATAGCGAGGGTGGAGCTTGCCACGGATGGTTGTCACGCCAGGCCGTCAGAGTCCGGTTTTGAGCCCGTCCCCTACCGAAGGCCGAACAAGGTCGGAACGGACGCATCGCGCTACCTGTCACAGGGTGCGCCGGGCTTGTGACACAAGAAGAAGAAACAACGTCGTAAAAAGCCCGCAAAACCGGGCTCGGCCCGGAGTCCGGGCATGTGCGTGTCACAACATTTGTCTCAACTTGGTGAGACACTTTTTAGTGTGACACGCGACCAGGAGACGGCTTCCCGGCGTGCGGGGAGCTGCGCTGGCTACTCGGCCGCAACCGCTCGCGGCGCGCTCGCCTGGCGGATGGTGAGGACCATCCCGGCGTTGATCACGTAGAGCACAACCGCGATCCAGAAGATCGCCGCCGGCAGATGCAGGTCCATCAGGTAGCCGAACAGCGGCGGCCCCAGGAGCGAGCCGACGTCGAGCCCCGAATAGACGAAGCCGAACACCTTGCCCGACGCGCCGGGTGGTGTGGCATTGCGCACGATCATGTCGCGCGACGGATTGGTCGCTCCTCCAGCGAATCCCGCCACCGCCAGCAGGGGCAACAGGAACGTGGGCGACACGGCGAGGGTGGCGATCGGCACCGTAAGGGCAGCCGCGACGAGCAGGCCGCCTGAGGCCACGAGATCATGGCGCTTCACGTGGTCTGCGAAGAAGCCGCCCGCGAGCATGCCGGCCGCGGAGCCGACCATGAACACGATCAGACAGAGTGCAGCGTAGCGTTCCGTAACGCCGAACATCTCCGTCCAGGCAGGCACCGCCATCTGCTGGATACCCACCGTATTGACGGCGATCAGGGCGAAATAGACGAAGCACAACAGGATCGCCGACTGCAAAAAGAGGCCAACCCCTGCCTTTGCGCCATCGGCGGCTGCCGCTGCGCGGACCTCGGCACGATGATCGGCCAGGGTGCGGCGATGTCCCAGGACCAGCGCCGCCAGCACGAGCCCGGGAATGGCGCCGATGAGGGCCGCGCCCGTTCTGCCCACGATATCGTCGAGGAAGTAGATGATCGGTGCCGCCGCCCAGCCCAGCGATCCGCCCAACCCATGGATGCTGTACGCCCTGCCCAGGCGGCGCTGGTTCACCGAGGAGTTCAGGATGGCGAAATCGGCGGGATGGAAGACGCAGTTGCCGATGGCGCCGACGACCGAAATGGCCGCAAAAGTCAGGAACGAGTCGGCCAGGGCGGTGAGCGCGAGACCGATGGCTGCGAGCGCCAGCCCGCCGGCCAGGATCGGCCGGGCGCCGAACCGGTCGACCGCGAAGCCCGCCCCCGTCTGGCAGATGCCGGAAACCGCGTAGTAGATCGCCCCCAGGGCACCCACGTCGGTGAAGGACAGACCGGCCTTCTCGCGCACGATGAGCAGCATCGTGACGAAAGCCAGCTGATAGTAGTGGCTCGCGCCATGGGCCACGCCGATCAGGCTGATGACCCGGACATCACGCCCCAGGGGGGCTAGGGCGACTGCAGACATGGGACCCTCGTTTGGCCGGGCATGATAGACGATCCGCATCGCGGCCGACTGCGAAATTGCGCGCAGGAGGCATGCGTGCGGGATGACGCGCAATGGCGTCGCGCGCTACTGTCCCCGCCGAAAAGGGAGAAACGTCATGAAACGCTGGAAGCAGCGCCCGGAAGGCTCGACCTGGGGAGACTGGGGTGACGACGACCAGCTTGGCCGGCTCAACCTCATCACGCCCCAGAAGGTGCTCGAGGGCATCGCCGAGGTGAAGGAAGGCCTGTCGTTCTGCCTCAGCCTGCCGCTCGATTTTCCCGGCGGCAACGTCCTCAATCCGCGGCGGCTGCCACCGGTCCTGTCGCCGACCGGCGACGAGAATGGCTGGCGCTTCAACTTTCACACCAGGACCCTCAACCCGCTGTTCGTGGACGTGGCCAGTGACGACCGGGTGATCCTGACACTGCAATATTCCACGCAATGGGACACGCTCGCCCATGTCGGCGGCCTGTTCGACGCCGACGGCGACGGCGTGGCCGAGGCCCTCTACTACAACGGCTACAAGGCCGGCTCGGATATCGTGGGGCCCCTGCCCGACGCCGGCCGCGACGGCTGCGGGCACCTCAGCTATGCCCACAAGCTCGGCGTCGAGAACATGGCCGCCAAGGCCATCCAGGGCCGGGCCGTGATGGTCGACCTGGAGAAGCACTACGGCCGGGACCATAAGTATGTGAACTACGACGATTTGAACCGTGTGCTCGAAGCCGACAAGGTGATAATCGAGGCAGGCGACATGCTGCTGCTCTATACTGGCTTCACCGATGAAATCGTCAAAATGGACAAGAAGGTCGACCCAGCCCGCGCGCATGCCATGTGCTGCGTCCTGGACGGCCGTGACAAGCGGCTCTTGCAGTGGATCACCGACAGCCAGATCTCCGCGCTCATCGCCGACAATTATGGCGTCGAGGCGGTTCCGGCGCGGCCCGGGCCGGAGGATGCCGAGCATCCCTCGCTGCCGATCCACAATCATTGTCTGTTCAAGCTCGGCCTGAATCTGGGGGAAATCTGGTGGTTGCAGGATCTGGCATTGTGGCTCCGCGACAAGAAGCGCTCCCGCTTTCTCCTCACAGCCCCGCCCCTGCGTCTGCCGGGCGCGGTCGGATCGCCCGCGACGCCCGTGGCAACAGTCTGATTTCCGCGATGAACGGTTCGTTTTCAGCGCACGTCGCCGAAGGCCTGCGAACGGAACGATTTACCCTGCTGGATGTCGGTTGCTCCGGCGGTATCGATCAGCATTGGCGGGTCTTCGAACCTCGGCTACGGGCGCTCGGCATCGACGCCAGCGAGGCCGAGTGCCGGCGGCTGGCCACCTGCGAGCTCAATCCGGATATCGAGTATCTGGCCGCCTTCGTCGGCCGACGAGCCGACAAGATTGTCG
Source organism: Alphaproteobacteria bacterium (assembly GCA_947474005.1). GTDB lineage: Bacteria > Pseudomonadota > Alphaproteobacteria > Reyranellales > Reyranellaceae > Reyranella. Next base: position 32,135 of record CANJHI010000024.1, read on the forward strand.
ACCTGTCCGCCGGCCCTGCCGCGCCGCTGATCATGCAGATGCGGGATCGTCTCAGCTTCATGCGCACCCGCGAAATCCGGGAGGCGCGCCTCAAGGGCGCCTCCGCCGAGGAGAAATTCCGCAACAATGCCTGGGAAATGACGGGGCTCGCCGATCCGGCAAAGCCGGTCGTCGTTCCTGGCCTGCTGGCGGCACGTGGCTGGAACGACCTCGACTACCTCAAGATCGACATCGATGGCGTCGACTACGAAGTCCTTCGCTCGTTCGACGCCCGTTTCGAGTCGCTGGGCCTGCTGGCGGTTCAGCTCGAGGTGAATTTCATCGGTTCGGGCGCGACCGACGAGCATACTTTCCACAATACAGACCGCTTCATGCGTCGGCAGGGCTTCGACCTGTTCCGGCTCGACGTGCGCACCTATTCGACGCGCGCCCTGCCCTCGCGATACGTCTGGCCGACGCCGGCCGAAACCCTGTCGGGACGACCGTTCCAGGGCGAGGCCTATTACGCTCGCGACGTTCTTGGTCCAAAGGGCGCCGAATGGGCCAAGCAGCTCAGCGCGGAAAAGCTCGCCAAGCTCGCGGCGGTGTTCTCGGCCTGGGAGATCCCCGATGCCGCGGCCGAATTGCTGCTCGGCCTCCGCAACCGGCTTTCGACGGTGTTCGATATCGACGCCGGCCTCGACCGGCTGGCAGCGCAGACGCAGGTCGGTGCGAGGCGACCTCTCAGCTATCGCGATTACATGGCGAAGTTCGAGGCCGACTCACCGGATTTCTATCGACCCGAGGGCGATATTCCGTTCCTTGAGCGGGTGAAGTCTGCCTGGAACGGCTACTGGAGGCCGCGCCTGCAACGTTAGGCCTTCTTCTCCCAGCCACCACCGTCGGTCTGCTGCCAATAGGCCATGACGTGGCCGGCAGCCTTGTAGGCTTTCCAGCGCTCGCGGGCGTCGGCCACCGCCGCGTCGTCACGACCATCGAACAGTTCGAAACAGCGCTTGTAGCTGGCTATGCGCTCCGACCGGGCATGGTCAGCCACGAACAGATAATTAGCACCATTGGGATTCTCGTCGACGTGGGTCAGCCACACCGGCTGGCGATCGGCATCGCCATCCCGGGCCGCGCCGTGCGGAAGAAAGCCGTTCGGATCGTAAGTCCATAGATGGGTGTTGAGGGCATCGACTCGCTCGGCCGATCCCAGCAGGACGACGGCCCGCTCGCCCGCCTGCAGGGTCTTGGTAAGCAGGCGGGGCAAGGTGTCCTCGAGCGACGATCTGGTCAGGTGGTAGAAATTGACCTCGGTCGCCGCCTTCAGGGTCGTCATGGGGTCCGTCAGCGCTCGTAGTTGTCGGCGACCAGCCGGTCGAGCAGGCGCACGCCATAGGCGGTGGCGCCCTTGGGCGTGGTGTCGTCGCCCTTGTTCGACCAGGCGACGCCCGCGATATCGAGATGCGCCCAGGCCACGCCCTCCTGCACGAAGCGCTGCAGGAACTGCGCCGCCGTGATCGAGCCACCGTCCCGGCCGTTGCTGACGTTCTTCATGTCGGCGATATCGGAGTCGATCATCTTGTCGTATTTCGGCCCGAGCGGCATGCGCCAGAGCTTCTCGCCAATCGATGAGCCCGCGACGCGCAGACGCGTGGAAAGCTGAGTGTTGTTCGAAAACAGGCCGGCACGCTCGTGGCCGAGCGAGACGATGATGGCGCCCGTCAGGGTCGAGAGTTCGACCATGGCCTGCGGCTTGAACTTTTCCTGCGCGTACCACATGGCGTCGCACAGGATCAGGCGCCCCTCGGCATCGGTGTTGATGATCTCGACGGTCTGGCCCGACATCGACTTCACGACATCACCCGGCCGCGTGGCATTGCCGTCGGGCATGTTCTCGACCAGGGCGCAAACAGCGACGACGTTCGCCTTCGCCTTGCGGCCGGCGATCAGGCGCATGGCCCCGGTGACGGCACCGGCGCCGCCCATATCCCACTTCATGTCTTCCATGCCGCCGGCCGGCTTCAGCGAAATGCCGCCGGTATCGAAGGTGACGCCCTTGCCGATCAGCGCAACCGGCGCCTGATCCTTCGGGCCATTCATCCAGCGCATGACGAGGAGCTGCGATTCGCGCTCGCTGCCCTGACCGACGGCCAGCAGGACGTTCATGCCCAGCTTCTTCATCTCCGCTTCGCCCAGCACCTCGACCTTCACGCCGAGCTTGGCGAGTTCCTTGGCGCGGCGAGCGAACTCGACGGGGTAAAGGATATTGGCCGGCTCGCTCACGAGGTCGCGGGTGAAGAAGACGGCGTCGACAGTGGGCTCGAGCTGGGCATAGGCCTTGCGCGCTTCGGCCGGGCCGGCGACGACGACCGTGAGCTGTTCGAGGGAAAGTTTCTGTTCGGGCTTGTCCTTGGTCTTGTACCTGTCGAAGCGGTAGTTGCGCAGACGTACACCCAGCGCCAGGTGAGCCGCGATCTGACCCGGCGACAGGCGGCTGCCCTTCACCGGGTCGACGACCACGGTGACCGCCGTGTGACCCGCCGCGTTTGCCGCAGCCGCAATCACGCCGCCCAGGCCTTCCGCGGTGCGGGCATCGAGCTCGCGCCCCTTGCCCACGCCCAGCAGCATCAGGCGGGCAATATCGCCGGATTGACCCAGGATGGTCAGGGTCTGGTTCTTGGCGCCGGTGAAGCGGCCGGCGCCGAGGGCCCGCGTGAGGACGCCGGCGACCTTCGCATCGGCGGCCTGTGCTGTCGCCAGGAGTTGCTTGTCGGCGGCCACGAACACCGCAACGTTGCCTGAAAAGGCCTTCGGAAAGGCCGAAAATTCGACTTTCATTCGATTCCCTCGCTATTTAGCGGCGATTCTTCGCCCCTGCGGCGCTACGGCGCAAGCAGCGAATTGCGCCCAACAGGCGGCAAATTCGGGGTGGCGTCCCGTCGCTGCCGACAGTATCAGTACCGGCCCTCAAAACGAGAATGGAAATGACCTCAGCCTCTTTGCCTCGCGTCTCGGTCGTCGGTCTCGGCAAGCTCGGAGCCCCCCTTGCGGCGGTGCTCGCCAGCCGCGGCTTCAGCGTCGTCGGCCTCGATGTGAACAAGACCTTCGTCGACGCCATGAACGCCGGCAAGATGCCGATCGTCGAGCCGCAGCTCAACGAGCTGATCGCCGCCAACCGGGAGCGCCTGACGGCGACGATGGATGCCAACGAGGCGATCCAGAAGAGCGACGCCAGCTTCGTGATCGTGCCGACCCCGTCGGACAGCACCGGCTTCTTCTCGAACCGTTTCGTCCTCCAGGCCATGGAGACGCTGGGCAAGGCGCTGAAGGCCAAGCAGGGCTACCACATGGTGGTCATCACCAGCACGGTGATGCCCGGAACGACCGATACCGAGATCAAATCAGCGCTGGAGAAGGCCTCGGGCCGCAAGGTCGGGCCCGACCTCGGCCTCTGCTACAATCCGGAGTTCATCGCGCTCGGAAGCGTCGTGCGCGACATGCTGTTTCCGGACTCGATCCTGATCGGCGAGAGCGATTCCAAGGCCGGCGACATGCTGCAGACCATCTACCTGCAGATGTGCGAGAACAAGCCACCGGTGCAGCGCATGAACTTCGTCAACGCCGAACTCACCAAGATTTCGGTCAACACCTACGTCACCACCAAGATCTCCTACGCCAACATGCTGGCCGACATCTGCGACCGCATTCCGGGCGCCGACGTCGATGCCGTGACCAAGGCATTGGGCGCCGACACCCGCATCGGGGCGAAATACCTCAAGGGGGCGATGGGCTACGGTGGCCCCTGCTTCCCGCGCGACAACGTGGCCTTCGCCGCCTTCGCCCGCAAGATCGGCGCCCGCGCCGACGTGGCCGAGGCGACCGACCGCATCAACAACTACCAGATCGACCGGCTGTCGGGCCTGGTCGCCAAGTTCGCCAAGGCCGGCACGCGCATCGCCATCCTCGGCCTCTCCTACAAGCCGCAGACGCCGGTGGTCGAGGAAAGCCACAGCGTCAAGCTGGCGGCCAAGCTCGCCGACGCGGGCTACGTCGTGATCGTGCACGACCCGCTGGCCCAGGATGCCGCCATGGCCGTGCTGGGCGACAAGGTGGTGGGGGCCTCCTCGATCGAGGGCGCGGTGCGCGAATGCGACCTGCTGATCGTCGCCACCGGCTGGCCCCAGTACAAGGAAATCGACCCGGCCTGGTGCAAGCGCGGCAACGGCGGCCACCGCCTCACGGTGCTCGACCTCTGGCGGACCCTGCCGACCGACAGGTTCGCCGACGTGGCAGACGTGCTGTATCTCGGCTCGGGCCGGTAGGCGGCAAACTCCGCATCTCGCCTCACCGACCGTGACGAGGCGTGGCACGCCTGCCGTTCAGTAATCGCGCCGTGCCGCCGTTGCTTTGTCGGGCGTCGATCGCGATCAGTTGGCAAGGTCCGGCGAAGACATCATAACAAACGCAAGCTTAGGATTGCGGAGGGCCTCGCAGCATGGAGCGGGCTGAATATGAGCGCATGCATGCGGTCGAGGATCGCATGTGGTGGTATCGGGGGCTGCGTGCGCTGGCCGCGAACCAGGTCACGCGGGCACTCGCCGGCTCGACCGCTGTCGGCCCGGTGCTCGATGCGGGCTGCGGCACGGGCGGCATGCTGCGCGTCCTGGGGGCGACCGTGGCTGGCCGACCGACGCTCGGTCTGGACTATGACGCCGTCGCGGCGGCGTTGGCGGCGGGCAAGGCCGGCCGGCCGGTAACCTCGGGATCGGTCAACAAAATGCCGATCGGTGACGGCGCATTGAGCGCCTACGTGTCACTTGACGTGCTTTGCCACGACCAAGTCGACCCGATCCAGGCCCTCAAGGAAGCCCATCGCTGTCTTCAGCCTGGCGGTGTCGCGATCTTCAATCTGCCGGCCTATCCATGGATGTTCTCAGCGCACGACAAGCGGACGCACAATGCCCGACGCTTCACTCAGGGCCAGGCTCGGACGCTGCTTACCGGCCAAGGTTTCTGCATTCTTCGCGCGACCTACTGGAACACGCTGCTGTTTCCCCTGATGCTTCTCCATCGATTGATCAAGCGGGATGACGCCGAAAGCGATGTGCATGAATATCCGCGCTGGCTCGACGCGATATTCTCGACGGCCCTGGCGATCGAGCGCGCAGCGATCGCCGTCGGTCTCAACCTGCCGTTCGGCGGCTCGCTCATCATCGTGGCGGCGCGGACGGACTGACGTTCTCAGACTCCGCGGCTAGACCGCAAAATCTTCCAGCTTCTTTCCCTGCTTCACCAGTGCGACGACCCACTTCGGCTTCAAGCCACGGCCCGCCCAAGTCTCGCTCTTCTTTGCAGGATTGCGATACTTGGGCTTCAGTTTGGTCCCTTTCGCGGGCCCTTTGCCGTTGAGTCTGGCGCCGCGCCCTTTCAGCGCGAGTTTGATATCGGCCGGCGTCAGCCTGAACTTTGCGACAACCGCCGTGAGTTCCTTGATACCCGGCTTTTCCACGCGCTTGAGCTCTTCGGCGATGGCTTCCAATTCTTTGATCTTGGCTTCGATGGCTTTAAGAGAGGTCTTTCGGGGCATGAATCTTTCTCGGTGTTGAAGACTAAACTGTGCTCACAAGTCAGCTTTGGCAGACAATACCCATCACCGCCAGAAAACAACAGATTCCGGTTTGAAACATCGAACATATAACGGCTGATAATCCGGCCATTCAAACTCCGGTCTTATCGATGACGTCGCGGCACTCTGCGATCTGATAATCATGCAATGCCCGCGCATTGGCGCGACCGTCAGAAAATTGCGATACTGCTTGGCCGTGTGCTCCATAGCCATGCCCGGTGGCGAGCCGCTATCCGAGCTTCGTCCCCGACTTGGCACCGTTGCATTGCTAGAGGTGTCCCAAGCCAATAGGTTGCCGTGTCAAACTGGCCCCTCATCCGACACAAGGTTTAGTCCGTGAATATTCCCCCAACCACGATGGCAGCCTCGTTTTCAATGGGCCAAACGGGGAAGGCCCCATCGCACGGGCGCCGCATCGACCTTCTCCTTATTTTCGTGGTCGGGTTTGCGGGACTTATCGCGTTGATGTCTTGGCTGGACAATGCCGAAGGCATTACCGGCAACGGCGTCTTCAAGGCGATCCAGGCGAAGCCATGGATCTCCAATCCGTCGACTGCCCGGCTCGATCCGTCGAATTATCTGTATTTTCCGTTCGTCGGGACATTTTGCCGACTGCTCGACTTGATCGGCGTTTTCGCCGCTGACCCGCGACGTCAGCTATCGGTCATCAATGCCTTCAGTGCCGCGCTCTGCCTCTGCATCGTCTACATGCTCGTTCGCCAGATCACGCAAAGCCGCCCAGTTGCGTGGCTGGCGGTCCTCTTCCACCTCGCCAGCGCATTCTTCCTCAATCTCGCGATCAGCAACGAAGACATCATGCCGTCGTATACGCTGCTGTTCGCGTCGATGGCGCTGGCCTGCGTGTGGTTCGTCCATCCAACCCGGGCGCGCGTCTGTTTGGTCGCCATCCTGTTCACCGTCGCATGGATGTTCGAGTGGCGTCTGATGTTCCCGACGCTGCCGGCGATGCTCATAGCACTCGCGCTCGGGCCTGGTCATGCGTCGCAGCGGCTGGGCAGAGTCGCCTTATTCCTCGTCACGATGGTCGCCTTCACCTGGATCGTCATGTCGCTCTGGGGGCCACAGCCCAACAACGCTCCTTCGGTGGTCGATCTCCTGTGGACAGGCAAAGGCATCGATTCAGGATGGTCCGGGTTCAACCTGCGCAAGGTCGGCTTTCTTTGGTTTGGAATGAGCGAGTATCTGGTTGGCGGAAGCAACATCAGCGACCTCGACATCATATACCGAATGTTAGGAGAACTGATCTCTGCCAGCGTGATTATTCTGATTTTGGCTGCAGGTGCGCTGGTAATATTGTGGCGTCATCGTGAAGCAACCGATGCCCGCATCCTGGCGGCTATATTCGGCGTTACCTTCGGCGCGGGAGAGTTTCTCAATCTCTATTCACAGCCGCAGGACCCACAGATGCAGATCAACGTGATGTCCTGGCTGACGATTGCATGGGCACTTGTCGTTGCATCCGCCGCACGACATCGCCCCGTCACCACCTTTACAACGGGTGCAACGTTCGGGCTTTTGCTCCTTTCCTACAACATCTGGGCGATGATGCCGCTCCGTGGCGTCGATACGGCCTGGCGCCTTGCTCTGGATCGCATAGAACGTGAAGCAGATCCGGCGCGAACGGTCTTTCTTCTTCACGGCTTCGAGGCAACGATCTCCAAAATGTTCTACTACTGGGATGGTCAATGGGACTACTTTGCCACGTTGGGTCCGTCACCAACGCCGCAGACGAAATTCAAGATACTGGCGCTCGTCAGCGGACCCGTGAACAAGTCCAGCTTGACTCCGCAGGAGCTTGCCGACGACTTGCAGCGCCAGATCGAGAAGGTCATGGATCTCGGATACGACGTCGTGGCATCTGATATTTGGAACTGGGATCTTTCGCGCATGGAGTCCTCTCTATCAACCGTCGCAAATACGGAGAAAGCAGAGGCAATCTACCGAATGCTGCATTCGAAATTTACAGGCACTCCGGACTTTTCTGATCCGTTGGCCGGACCATTCTTCAAAATCCAGCGCGCGAGCAAGGGAAAATGAGAACCGGCGTGTTTTGGGCCAAGCACGGCAACGCCAGAGATCCTCGGTCATGAGCACGGCATTTGCAGCGTTCGTCGCCGGCAGTCTCGCCCTTGAACGCTTCACCTTCGTCGACGTGGGCTGTTCCGGGGGCATCGATCCGGCGTGGCGGATATTCGGCGAGCGGTTGAGAGCGATTGCGTTCGACGCCAGCGTCGACGAATGCGAACGCCTGACAGCTGCGGAGGACCATCCCGACATCAAATACGTGGCCGGCTTCGTGGGCATGCCCTCGGACCACCCTTTCCAGGCTCAGGTGTCGGGCAAGCAGCGCTTCATCCGCAATGCCCTTCCGCGGACCAGTGCCGGCCGGATGGCGGAATTACAGAGCGAACGCCTGAAGTCGGCCTCACTCGAGGAGAAACTCCATCACAATGCCTGGGGCATGACCAAGCTGGCCGACCCGAACAGGGTGGTGGTCATTCCCACGGTGTTGCGGGACCTCGGCTGGTCGGACGTCGACCTGCTGAAGATCGATATCGACGGTCCCGATTTCGAAGTCCTGCACTCGTTCGATGGCCAGTTCGACTCGCTGGGCCTTCTTTCAGCTCGCCTCGAGGTCAACCTCAATGGCGGACCTGGCGATTGGGAGCACACTTTTCACAATACCGACCGGTTCATGCGTGCCCGTGGCTTCGAGCTGTTCGCGCTCGACGTCCGCAACTACTCGATTGCCGCCCTGCCTGCTCCCTTTGCCATCACCTCGCCGGCCCAGTCGATTACAGGCCGTCCCTACCAGGCGGAAGCATTCTATGCGCGCGACCCGGTGGGACCTGATTGGCGGGACTTCGGCGCTGCCATGCGGTCGGAGAAAATAGCGAAGCTTGCGGCGATCTTCTCGATCTGGAACCAGCCCGATTCGGCTGCGGAAATCCTGATCGCCATGCGCGGGAAGTTGCAAGGCGTATTCGACGTCGACGTCGGCCTCGAGCTGCTGACGGGACAGGCGCAGCCAAACGCGGCACCTGCCCTTCCCTACAAGGCCTATATCGCTGCGTTCGAAGCAGCAGCGCCTGAATTCTTCCCAGCCCCCTGGATACCGTCGACGCATCCTACGATTCTCAGGCGGCTCAAGGCCGCCTACAGAGGCTTGATCCAACCAGACTCGGTCTCCGGCTCGGACTAGACGCCGTACCGACCGCGGAACTTCAGGATCTTCCCTTTCAGGGACGACTCCTGCCGCGGGATGCCCGCAAGGACCTGACTGCAAAACGGATTGATGTTCGCTCCGATGTAGTCGGTGAACAGCGGCCAGAACTTGTTGTAGATCACATTCACGCCAATGAACCGCCGGGGCAGCCGGCGCCCGTTTGGTCTGGTCTCCGCCTCCTCTGAAGCGGCAGCGGCAAAGAGCTTCGCGACCGCCTTCAAGCTCTTCTTGTCCAGGGGGCTTTCAGGCCGGCCTATCCGCACGGCCTCATCGGGATTCTGAGTCGCCAGGCCAAATTCAAAGACGAACAAATCAGCCATGTGGACGAGTTCCGAGAAGGCGCCGGTCTTGATCGACGGATGGCTCGTGTCCAACCTCTGGCATTCGGTGGGCACGAGAATGGGACCTGTGAAGCCCATGGCCTGCCAGGCCACGGCAAAACGAGAGACGAACTCGGCCCGCGTCGCCACAAGCATCACCGCCGTGGACCGCGGGTATGTCAGGACCTGATCGCAGACGAACGGCAGCGTATGACGAATGTCATAGCTGAGGTCCGAGTACAGGTGCCAATCCAGGCTCGTCGAACGATAAGGTTCCGTCGCCGGATCCAACGCAGCGGCTAATCCGGAGGTAAACCGCTCATACGATGTCTCGCGATCGAGACGGATTTCCTCGATCTCGACGCCGGGCCAGCCCCATGTATCGGCCTGCTCCGGCAGGTACGGCGATGAAACGTCCCAGATGAAGCGGTTCTGATCGTTCATCCGCGTGGCGCGCCCCTTGTTGTTCGCTGCCGCGACCCGGGTATGGTCGCAGTGATAGCCGAACACCTTGTCGATGAGCGTATCGACACGGCCGCGGTAAAGGGCCAGCCGCGCGGCAAGATTCGAATCGCAATGCCAACCGAGCAGCATGTCTTCATCGAAGCCGTGGATGGCGAACATGTCCTCGCGCAGCGCCGCCTGGAAATCCCCCAACGCGTCATACTTCATGGGCATGAAGTTGTGCACGACCTGGTTCAGATGGAAACGAACCGCCCAATCGCGCAGCTTGGTGAGATTACCCACCGGATCCCGGCGATCGAACGCCGCTTCCCACAGCATCTCCGGAAGTTCGAAGCGGGGGATCTGATAAAAACCATCCGGCACGTCGCCCAAAATCTTGCTGAGCGACTCATCTTCGCGCCGCGGCACCAGCAGCATGTCGGTATTCGTGTAGAGTACCCACCGGTTATTCGAGTTGGACCGCCGCAGCGCGATGTTGCGCGACTGGGCCTCGAGAGCGACCAGGTGCGTCTTCGACTTCAGGTGATAGTGCTGCTCCGGCCGCACACGAAATATGCGAAGTACTTTCTTCGCCTTCTCGGTCAGCGTGTCATGGATCGCCTCGGGGAAGGTTGGATGATCGTCAGGCGTGTTGTAGTCGACGAACAGGATCTCGTCGTCCGGATCGGACATCACCTCGGCGATGGCGTTGAAGCTGATCGCCGCCCGTTTGTGCAGGTTGTAGCCGTGACTG
>CANJHI010000025.1 GCA_947474005.1 Alphaproteobacteria bacterium
CTCTCCCCTTAGCGAGGGAGAGGGACAAGGAGTTCGACGAATCAGCGGAAGGGGATGGCGTACATCAGGCCGCCCTTGGTCCACAGCGCGTTCTGGCCGCGTTCGAGCTTGAGCGGCGTGGCCGGCCCGACGTTGCGGTCGTAGCTCTCGCCGTAGTTCCCGACCTGCTTGATGACGTTGTACATCCACTTCTCGTCGACGCCGACCGCCTTGCCGTAGCCCGGCGTGGCGCCGAGGAAGCGCTTGATCGCCGGATCGTCGCTCTTCAGCATCTCGTCGACGTTCTTGGAGGTGATGCCCATCTCCTCGGCCTCGATCATGCCCATCAGGGTCCATTTCACGAGGTCGAACCACTGGTCGTCGCCGTGGCGGACGATCGGGCCCAGCGGTTCCTTGGAGATGCGCTCGGGCAGGATGGTGTGCTCGCCCTTGCCGGCGAGCTGGAGGGCACGCACCGCCGCCAGGCCCGAGGCGTCGGTCGTGTAGGAATCACAGCGGCCGGCGGCATAGGCCTGCAGCAGCTCGTCCAGCTTCTCGATGAGCACCGGCTTGAAGGTCATCTTGTTGGTGCGGAAATAGTCGGCGAGGTTGAGTTCCGTCGTCGTGCCGGGCTGGACGCAGACCGTGGCACCGTTCAGTTCCTTGGCACTCTTGATGCCGCTCTTGGACGGCACGATGAAGCCCTGGCCGTCATAGAAGTTTACACCGGCGATGTTGAAGCCGAGCGAGGTGTCGCGCAGCAGGGTTTGCGTCGCATTGCGGGTGATGACGTCGACCTCGCCCGACTGCAGTGCCACGAAGCGTTGCTGGGCCGTGGTTGGCGTGAACTTCGACTTCTCGGCATCGCCGAACATGGCGGCGGCGATCGCCTTGCAGAGATCGACGTCGAGGCCGGTCCACTTGCCCTGGCTGTCGGCGAAGGAGAAGCCGGCCAGGCCGGTGTTCACGGCGCACTGGACGAAGCCCTTGGCCTTCACGGCATCGAAAGTCTGGCCGGCCAGGGCCGGCGGCGCCACGAACGCCACCACGCCCGAAAGCGCCGCTGCGGCGGCGAGAGATTTTTTGAACATATTTGAAGCCCCCTGTTATTTCTTCAGCAGGGCCAACATAGCAAAAGACGCGCCGGTTAGATCGTCCGTTCGATCATCATCTTCTTGATCTCGGCGATCGCCTTGGCCGGATTGAGGCCCTTGGGGCAGGTCTTGGTGCAGTTCATGATGGTGTGGCAGCGATAGAGGCGGAACGGATCCTCGAGCGCGTCGAGGCGCTCGCCGATGGCGTCGTCGCGGCTGTCGGCAATCCAGCGATAGGCCTGCAGCAGCACGGCCGGGCCGAGATAGCGTTCGCCGCTCCACCAGTAGCTCGGGCAAGAGGTGGTGCAGCAGAAGCACAGGATGCACTCCCACAGGCCGTCGAGCTTGGCGCGCTCCTCCGGCGACTGCAGGCGCTCGCGCGTCGGCGGCTGGGTGCTCGACTTCATCCACGGCTCGATCGAGGCGAGCTGGGCATAGGGCACGTTGAGGTCGGGCACCAGGTCGCGCACCACCGGCATGTGCGGCAGCGGGTAGATCTTGATGTCGCCCTTCATCTCGGAAATGAACTTGGTGCAGGCCAGCGTATTGGTGCCGTCGATGTTCATGGCGCACGAGCCGCACACGCCCTCGCGGCACGAGCGGCGGAAGGTGAGCGAGCTGTCGATCTCGTTCTTGATCTTGATCAGCGCGTCGAGAACCATCGGACCGCAGCTGTCCAGATCGACCTCATAGGTGTCGATGCTGGGGTTCTTGCCGTCGTCCGGCGTCCAGCGATAGACCTTGAACGTCTTGACGTTCTTGGTTCCCGCCGCCGCCTTGTAGGTCTCGCCGACGCCGATCTTGGAATTGGCGGGCAGTGCGAATTCAGCCATCTGTGCCTCTAATACACACGAGCTTTGGGCGGGAAGGATTGCACGTCGTTCGACATCGGCTGGAGATTGACCGGCCGGTAGTCGATGCGGGTCTTGCCGTTCTCCTCGACCCACACGACCGTGTGCTTCATCCATTCCTTGTCGTTGCGGTCCGGATAATCCTCGCGCGCATGAGCGCCGCGGCTCTCATGGCGGTTGGCCGCCGAGCGGATGGTGCCCTGGGCCTGGACGATCAGGTTCTCGAACTCCAGCGTCTCGACGAGATCGGAGTTCCAGATCATCGACCGGTCTTTTACGCGGATGTCGCCGATGCCGTCGAACACCTTGTCCATCTTGGCGCAGCCCTCGTCGAGGCTCTGCTGGGTGCGGAACACCGCGCAGTCGTTCTGCATGGTGCGCTGCATCGTGTTGCGGAGCTGGGCGGTGCCGGTGCCGCCGGCGGAATGGCGGAGACGGTCGAGGCGGGCGATAGCCGCTTCGCCGGCATGCGGCATCTGGCGATGCGCCTCGCCCGGCGTCAGCACCTTGCCCGCGCGGATGGCGGCGGCGCGGCCGAACACGACGAGATCGAGCAGCGAGTTGGAGCCGAGCCGGTTGGCGCCGTGGACCGAGACGCAGGCCGCCTCGCCCACCGCCATCAGGCCGGGGATGACGTGATTGGGATCGCCGTCCTTCACCGTCACCACTTCGCAGTGAACGTTGGTCGGGATGCCGCCCATGTTGTAGTGGCAGGTCGGCAGGATCGGGATCGGCTGGCGCGTGACGTCGACCCCGGCGAAGATGCGCGCGGTCTCGGCGATGCCCGGCAGGCGCTCGTGAATGATCTTCGGATCGAGATGCTCGACGTGCAGCTCGATGTAATCCTTGCCCGCGCCGCAGCCGCGGCCTTCGCGGATCTCGATCGTCATCGAACGGCTGACGACGTCGCGCGAGGCGAGGTCCTTGGCCGACGGCGCGTAACGCTCCATGAAGCGCTCACCGCTCGAGTTGGTGAGATAGCCGCCCTCGCCACGCACGCCCTCGGTGATCAGGCAGCCGGCGCCGTAGACGCCGGTGGGATGGAACTGGATGAATTCCATGTCCTGGATCGGCAGCCCGGCGCGCAATGCCATGGCGCCGCCGTCGCCGGTGCAGGTATGCGCCGAGGTGGCGGTGAAGTAGACGCGGCCGTAGCCGCCGGTCGCCAGCACCACCATGTGGGCGCGGAAGCGATGGATGGTGCCGTCATCGAGGTTCCACGCCATGACACCACGGCAGACGCCCTCCTCGTCCATGATGAGGTCGAGGGCGAAATACTCGATGAAGAACTCGGCGTGGTTCTTGAGCGACTGCTGGTAGAGCGTGTGCAGGATGGCGTGGCCGGTGCGGTCGGCGGCAGCGCAGGTGCGCTGGGCGATGCCCTTGCCGAACTCGGTGGTCATGCCGCCGAACGGACGCTGGTAGATCTTACCCTCGGGCGTGCGGCTGAAGGGCACGCCGTAGTGCTCGAGCTCGACGATGGCGGGAATCGCCTCGCGCACCATGTATTCGATGGCGTCCTGGTCGCCCAGCCAGTCCGATCCCTTGACGGTGTCATACATGTGCCAGCGCCAGTCGTCCGGGCCCATGTTGCCGAGCGAGGCGGAGATGCCGCCCTGCGCCGCCACGGTGTGGCTGCGGGTCGGGAACACCTTGGTGACGCAAGCCGTCTTCAGGCCCTTCTCGGCCATGCCGAGCGTGGCCCGCAGGCCGGCGCCGCCGGCACCCACCACCACGACGTCGTATTCGTGATCGATCACCGTGTAGGAACGACCACCGACATTGACCGTGCCCGGCGCCGCGTTGCTCTTGCCGCTGCTCGCCTCCGCCATCTCAGCCTCCAAACCCGATACGCAGGATGGCCACGACGGCAGCCACTCCAAAGACCACCGCCACGAACCTGACGGCGACGATCAGCGCCAGCTTCCAGCCGTCGCCATGGACGTAATCCTCGATCACCACCTGCAGGCCGAGCTGGCCGTGGTGCAGGCCGATGACGATCGTCAGGATCAGCAGCACCATGACCAGGGGCGAGCCGATCCAGGCGCGCGCGACCTCGTAATCGGCGCCGCTCAGCATCACCAGAGAAATGGCGAACCACACGACCAGCGGGATCAGCGCGATCGCCGTCAGGCGTTGCGCCCACCAGTGCTTCACACCCTCACGGGCAGAGCCGAGGCCGCGGGCACGGGCGAGAGGCGTTCTGAGATCGCTCATCGGTTCCTCCTCACACCAACCTGAGTCCGACGACCCACGACACCGCCGTGGCGATCAGCGAGACGGTGACCACGATCCAGCCGCTGCGGTAGGCGTCCTTGAGCTCGAAGCCGTAGCCCGCGTCCCAGAACAGGTGCCGGATGCCGTTGCACAGGTGATAGAAGGCGCAGAACAGCCAGCCACCGAGCACGACGCGGCCCACGATCGAGGTGTTGAAACTCTGGAACAGGGCGTAGGCCTTGGGGCTCGCCGCCGCATAGATCACCCAGGTCGCGAGATAGAGCGCGCCCACCGAGAGCGCAATTCCGGTCGCCCGATGCAGGATGGACAGGACGGTGGTGAGCTGCGGCCGATAGACCTGCAGATGCGGGGAAAGCGGTCGATGCACCGGCCGATTGGCGACGCTCATCGCGGGGAAACCTCACTGGCCGAAAGCGGCTGAGCGTTTTTAGCGCGCAGCGGCTCCAAGTCAACGAATGTCGGCTCTGTCCGTGCGTTAAGCCCCGGATTTCGCTGCGAAAATTCGCCTAGCGCCGCGGCATCAACAGCCAGTAGTCGAGGTCGAGCACGACGGCGGGATGGTACTTGCCGTCCGGCCCCTTGCCCGGCCACGACCCGCAGGGGCAGTCCTTGGCGGCAATGCTTCTCACTCGCAATGCGCCCACGTCGACACGACCGGGAAGCGGTGCCTTCTCCAGCACCTCGGACCAGGCGTAGATCGTGTCGCCGCCGAAGGTCGGTGCGACGTGGCTGCCCGCATTGATGGCGGCGACGCGAAAGCCGTTGCCGAGACCGTTGAACGACAGGGCGCGCGCCAGCGAGATCACGTGTCCGCCATAGGCGAGGCGCCGGCCGAAGCGCGTGTTCTTGCCGGCGAAGGCGTCGAAATGGACCCGCGCCGTGTTCTGGTAGAGCCGGGTCGAGAACATATGGTCGGAGTCCTCGAGCGTCATGCCGCTGATGTGATCGATGCGCTCGCCGGCCTCGTAGTCCTCCCAGCGATGCGCCGAGCCCGCGGCGACGTCGTCGTAGGCCGCAAGCGACAGGCCGGCGGGAACGACCAGATCCGACGGCGCCACCGAAGGCGCCGTCTTCGGCACCACGGGCGCCGCCACGACCGCCTCGGGATCGCGCTTGTGCACCATCACCCAGCGCACGTAGTCGAGCACCGTCTCGCCGCGCTGGTTGACGCCGGTCGAGCGCACCCAGACGACTCCGCTGGTGCGATTGGAATTTTCGCGCAGGCCGAGGACCTTGGAGTGCGCCGACAGCGTATCGCCGGGATAGACCGGCACGCCCCAGACGAACTCCGCATAGCCGAGATTGGCCACCGCATTCAAAGAGATGTCGGGCACGGTCTTGCCGATCACGACATGGAAGACCATCAGATCGTCGAGCGGCGCCCGCGGCAGGCCGAGCGTGCGTGCGAAGACGTCCGACGAGTTGATGGCGAAGCGCGAGCCGTAGAGCCCGACATTCAACGCCGCATCGGCCTCGGTCAGCGTGCGTGGCGTGGCGTGGCGGATTTCCTGCCCGACGCGGAAATCCTCGAAGAAGTTGCCCGTGCTGGTTTTGCTCGTGCTGGTCTTGCTCTTGTCGCTCATGCGGCCTGCAGCTCCTTGATGGCGGCGACCAGCGCCAAAGCGCGTTCGGCCTGCTCGACGTGGAGGTTCTCGATCATGCGGCCATCGACCGTGACCACGCCCTTGCCCTCGGCCTGCGCCGTCTTGAAGGCCGTGACGATCTTGCCCGCCATCTCGAGTTCGGCCGCCGATGGCGCGAAGACCTCGTTGCAGGGCTCGACCTGGCCGGGATGAATCAGCGTCTTGCCGTCGAAACCCATCTCCAGTCCCTGCTGGCAGACGGCGCGGAAGCCTTCGATGTCCTGGATGTCGTTGTAGACGCCGTCCAGAATGGTGAGGCCATAGGCGCGCGCCGCCAGCATGCCCAGGCCAAGTGCTGCGACCATCGGTAGGCGCATCGGCGTATGGCGGGCACGCATGTCCTTCACGAGGTCGTTGGTGCCCATGACGAACAGCGCCAGCCGGGGGTGCGAGCCCGCAATTTCCTCGGCCCGCAGGATGCCCTTGGGCGTTTCCATCATCGCCCACACCGCCATCGAAGCCGGCGCACCGGCGGCGTCGAGCAGCGCCACGACCTGGGCGACATCGGCGGCACTTTCGACCTTTGGAACCAGGATGGCGTCGGCCCCCGACGTGGCAATGGCGACCGCATCGGCCTTGCCCCAGGGCGTGGCGAGCCCATTGCAGCGGATCACGATCTCGCGCCTGCCATATCCCTTGCTTCGGGCGGCCGCCACGACGTTGGCGCGCGCCGCTTCCTTGGCATCGGGCGCGACAGCATCCTCGAGGTCGAAGATCAGGGCGTCCGCCGGAAGGGTCCGTGCCTTTTCAAGCGCGCGCGTGTTGGCGCCCGGCATATAGAGAGCGCTGCGGCGCGGACGGACGGTCTTCGACATTTCAAGGCTCCCCAACGATGCCGCCAACGATCACGCCAATGATCACGGGCGAAACGCGGCGGACTATAATGACGGGCCTCCTTGTGGCAAGCTGGTGGCGGCCATGCGCTTCCTCTCGCTCCAGAGCCATGTTGCCTACGGCTATGTCGGCAATCGGGCAGCAACTTTTCCCCTGCAACGATTGGGCCACGAGGTCTGGGCGGTCAACACGGTCGAGTTCTCGAACCACACCGGCTATGGCGCGTGGCGCGGTCGCACGACCCCTGCAGATCAGGTCGCCGAAATCGTCCAGGGCATCGAGGCGCTGGGCCTGCTGCCGCGCTGCGACGCGCTGCTGACCGGCTATGTCGGCGACGCCGCCCTGGCCGACGTCGTGCTCGACACCGCACGTCGCGTGCGGGCCGCCAACCCCCGGGCGATCTGGTGCTGCGACCCGGTGCTGGGCGACATCGACACCGGCATCTATGTGAAGCCCGGCATCGACACCTTCTTTCGCGAGCGCGCCATCCCGGCGGCCGACCTCGTGACGCCCAATCATTTCGAGCTGGAACACCTCACCGGCCGCAGCGTTTCGACCATGAGCGAGGCGCTGGAGGCGGCCCGCACCTTGCTGAAAGGCCCCAAACTGGCGTTGATCACCAGCCTGCGACGCGCCGATGCGCCGGCCGACCAGATCGAGATGGTCGCCGTGAGCCGTGACGCCGCCTGGCGGATCGCCACGCCCCTGATCGGCTTCGAGATCATGCCGAACGGCACCGGTGACGCGGTCGCCGCCCTGTTCACGGCCCATTGGCTGGCTGGTGGGGGGCTGGCCGGCGGCGACATAGCCGATGCGCTGGGCAAGGCCGCCTCGTCGATTTTCGCGGTGCTGGAAGCCACCCATGAGCTGGGGGAACGCGAACTGCAGCTCGTGGCAGCGCAGGACCGGCTGGTCTCGCCGCCGCGCCGCTTCACGGCCGAGAGATTTTAGGCCGGCGATGAACGTCCCGGGCTTCGTCTTCAGTCCCATCGCGCTTGCGATCGAGGGCACGATCATCGGCTTCATGATCGCAGTGCCCGTCGGGCCGGCGGCGGCACTCTGCATCCGCCGCTCCATCACGGTGGGCGCGATGGCGGGCTACCTGACCGGCATCGGCGCGGCGCTGGGCGACGCGGTGTTCGGCGCCGTGGCGGCCTTCGGCCTGTCGTTCGTCGAGGATTTCGTCGCCCGGCGCGAAGCCTGGCTGCTCGGTATCGGTGGCGTGGTGCTGACGGTCATGGGCTGGACCACGATGCGCCATCGCCCCCGCACCGTCGGCGATCCGGTGGCCGACGATATCGAGCACCGGGTGGCGACACATTTCCACTACGCTAGCTCGGCCTTTTTCATCACCGTCTTCAATCCGCTGACGGTGATGGCCTTCGGCGCTGCCTTCGCCGGCCGCAACCTGGCCGGTGTCGGCGCCAGCCTGCCCGACGCGGCCCTCCTGGTGGCCGCGGTGTTTTGCGGCGCGCTGGCATGGTGGACCATCCTCTGCGCCGCCACCCTGGCGCTCCGCGCGCGCTTCACCGGCACCGGGATCCTGTGGCTGAACCGCTGCTCGGGCGCCATCATCATGGGCTTCGGGTTGCTGGCGCTGATCTCGCTGGTGCCACTGCCCTGGAAAGATATCGCCCGGGTATTCCGCCTCTAGATCAGGCCAGCGTGCCTCAGGCCAAAGTGCCTCAAGCCAAAGTGCCTCAAGCCAAAGTACAGGCGTCTTCGAAATTCATGCGCGGGCTGCGGGCGAAGATCTTCGATTCGTCGCCATAGCCGATGTTGCACAGGAAGTTGGTCTTGAAGCGCCCGTCGGGGAAAAAATTCTCGTCGACGACGGCGTTGTTGAAACCGCTCATCGCGCCGCAATCGAGTCCGAGTGCGCGGGCGGCAATCATCAGATAGGCCCCCTGGAGCGTGCCGTTGCGGAACGCCGTGGTCGACGCGACCGCTTCCTTGCCCTCGCCCTTGAACCAGTGGATGGCCGTCTGGTCGTGCGGGAAGTGCTCGGGCAGGTGTTCGTAGAACTGGGTATCGTAGGCCACGATCACGGTCACCGGCGCCGACATTGTCTTGTCGGTGTTGCCGGCGCTGAGCGCGGGTCGAAGCCTCTCCTTGCCCTCCTGGGTGCGCACGAAGACGAACCGCGCCGGCTGGGTATTGGCCGATGTCGGGCCCCATTTCGCGAGGTCATAGATGGCGCGGAGCTGATCGTCGGTCACGGGCTTGGGCAGCCAGCCATTGTGGGTCCGCGCACCGCGCAGGATCTTGTCGAGCGCCTTGTCGTCGAGCATTGCAATTCCCCTTCGTCCTGAAGCAAACCGTATCGGAGGTTTTGCGCAGGGTCGAGCCAACGTCGGCGTAAGCAAGTTACGGGCCTGGAACCCGGCTCTTCCCTTCCGCCCGGCGGTTTATGGTACGCTCACGCCATCACCATGCTCGGGAATCCCCAGATGCTGCCGATTCTGCTCGATCCCGCAAAATTCCAGGATGTGCTGGTGACCGCGAAGGGCGAGCAGCGGGCGCTTGTCGAGCTGAGGTCGCTCGAGACCCTGTGGTTCAATACCGGCACGCTGTGCAATCTCACCTGCCGCAACTGCTATATCGAATCCTCGCCCAGGAACGATCGGCTTGTCTATCTGACCGCCGCCGAGGTCTCGTCCTACCTGGGCGAAATCGAGCGCGACCGGCTCGGCACCAGGCTCATCGGCTTCACCGGCGGCGAACCGTTCATGAACCCTGAATTGCCGGCGATGCTGGAGGATGTCCTGTCGCGCGGCTTCAAGGCGATGGTGCTGACCAACGCCATGAAGCCGATGCACAAGATGAAGGCCGCCCTGCTCGGCCTTCAGCGACGCCACGGCAAGAGTCTTACGATCCGCGTCTCGGTCGATCACTATGCTCCGGCACTGCATGAACTCGAGCGCGGCGCGCGGAGCTGGAAGCCGACCATCGACGGGCTGGTGTGGCTTGCATCGAATGGCTTCGACGTTCACGTCGCCGGCCGCCATTTCTCGGAGGAATCAGAAGAGGCGGTCCGCGCCGGCTACGCCAGGCTGTTTGCCAATCTCGGTGTCGCCATCGATGCCCAAAACCCCGGCACGCTGGTGTTGTTCCCCGAGATGGATTCCACGGTCGACGTGCCGGAGATCACCACGGCCTGCTGGGGCATTCTGAAGAAGTCGCCCGACAGCGTGATGTGCGCCTCCGCGCGCATGGTGATCAAGCGCAAGGGCGCCGCGCGTCCCGCCGTCGTCGCCTGCACGCTCCTGCCCTACGAGCCGCAGTTCGAACTGGGCGAGTCGCTGGCCGAGAGCGCCGCCGCCGTCCGCCTCAATCATCCGCACTGCGCCAAATTCTGCGTCCTGGGCGGCGCCGCCTGCAGTCAGTGACGCCCGCCCTCGATGTGGCCCTCGATGTCGTCATCCCGACGCTAAATGCAGGCGCGACGCTCGCCACCACGCTGGCGGCCCTGCAGGGCGACTTGTCGATCGCGATTGCCGTCTGCGACGGCGGGTCGAGCGACGATACCGCAGCGATCGCCCGACAGGCCGGTGCGACTGTCGTGACGGCGCCTGCCGGACGCGGCGGCCAGCTCGCCGCGGGCGCCAGCATCGGTGACGCTTCCTGGATTCTTTTCCTGCATGCGGACACGGTCCTCGGGCCCGGATGGGCCAACGCCGTCCGGGCCTTCA
This sequence comes from Alphaproteobacteria bacterium, assembly GCA_947474005.1. Lineage (GTDB taxonomy): Bacteria > Pseudomonadota > Alphaproteobacteria > Reyranellales > Reyranellaceae > Reyranella. Next base: position 10,332 of record CANJHI010000025.1, read on the forward strand.
CGTCGCGTCGGACGAGCATCGGCAGGGCGGGATACTTCCGCCTGCGCTTCTGCTCCACCGACCCTCGCGCCCGTCGCGTCGAACGGCTGGCGGCGTGGCGGTCCCGCAAACTCGGCCTTCCTTACGGCGACCAGGGGCTGCTGATCGCGCGCGCACTCTACGAATATCTCGACGGCTTCAAGTCCCTGCCCTTGATGGAAGATGTCGACTTCGTCCGTCGCGTGGGCCGCAAGAACCTGGTGCCGCTCGATGCCGAGGCCGCCACCTCGGCGGTGCGTTACGAGCGCGATGGCTGGACGATGCGGCCGCTGCGCAATCTTTCCTGCCTCGCGCTTTACCTTGCCGGCGTGTCGCCCGCTGCCATCGCGCATCTGTACGGAAGATGACGCGTCATCTCGTGATCTTCGCCCGCGCGCCGCAGTTCGGCCGCGTCAAACGACGCCTGGCGCGCGACATCGGCGCCGCCGAGGCAACGCGCTTCTATCGCGCGACGCTGGGCCGGCAGATCGGCGCGCTGTCGTGCGATCCGCGCTGGACCGTCTGGCTGTTCGTGACGCCGGACACCGAAATCCGCCACACCGCGTGGCGCCAAGCCGTCCCGATTCAGCGCGTGCTGCCGCAGGGACACGGCGATCTCGGCCAACGCATGCTGGTGCCGTTCCGGAGGCTGCCGCCCGGGCCGGTCGTCCTGGTCGGCAGCGATATCCCCGCGATGCGCCCCTCGCACATCGCCCGCGCCTTCCAGCAGCTCGGCCGGCACGAGCTGGTGTTCGGCCCGGCAAGCGACGGCGGCTTCTGGCTGATCGGCTCCCGGCGCAGGAGGCCGATGCCACGCGCCCTGTTCGCCGGCGTACGCTGGTCGACCGCCCATGCCTTGGCGGACACGCACAGCAACGTTCCGCTGCCCGTCTCGGTCGGCGAGGCCGATACGTTGGACGACATCGACACCGCCGACGATCTGCGGCGTTTCAAACTCAGGCGGACGGCGCCCGCTGCTTGAGCGCGCCGAGTTCGGCCGCCACGTTGGCGAACACCGCCTCCCAGTCGCCCGGCTTGGGCTGGCGGAACAGGCGCGCCGACGGATACCAGGGCGCGTGGGCACCACCGAGCTGCCAGCGCCAATCGGCCGTCGACGGCAGCAGCACCCAGGTCTTCATCCCCATCGCCGCCGCCAGGTGCGCGATCGGTGCGTCGATCGAGATCAGCAGGTCGAGTTGCGACAGGGCAGACGCCGCCTCGGCAAAATCGAAGATGCCGCGGCCGACATCGTGCACCAGCCCGCCGGCCCCGAACTGCTGGATGTCCTGCTGATGCACGCCGCCCTGAAGGCTGAAGATCAGAAGCTCGGCGTCGCCTGCGAGCGCCATGAAGTGGGCGAACGGCACCGAGCGCTGCCGGTCGAGCGGCTGGTTCGGCATGGCCGCCCAGTAGATGCCGATGCGCAGCTTCGCCTTGTCGAGATGGCCGAGCTTGATCCGGCTATCCGCCGGCGCGCGCAGATACGCAGCCTCGACGGCAAGGGCGTCGAAGTCGGCGCCGCAGAGATGGGGCAGCGACACCATCGAGGCATGGAGGTCGAAAGCCGGCAACGGTTCGCCCTCGGCAATCACCTGATCGATGAACTCGACGTTGCCCAGCAGCTCCTTCAGGAGCGCCTGGCACAGCACAAGGACCGTGGCCCCCCGACGCTTCAACTCGCGCGCAAACCGCACGAACAGCAGCACATCGCCCAGCCCCTGCTCGGGGTAGAGCAGGATGCGCTTGCCCTCGATCGATCCGCCATCCCACGCCGGCTGCGTGAAGTCGGGAACCGGCGTCTCCGGCAGGCGCTTGCGAATTTCGTAGGTGGCGAACCCGTCCCGGAGTTCGCCGCGCGTCATCAGCGCGATGGCCAGTTCGACACGGGCCCGCCGGTTGTCGGGATTGAGCGCCAGCGACCGCCCAAAGCAGCCGACGGCCTCGTCGAGGCGGCCGAGATCGCGCAGGCAAAGCGCCAGATTGAAGAAGCCCTCGGCGAAGTCGCGATTGAGCGTGACGGAACGATAGTGGTGCTTCACCGCCTCTTCGAGACGGTTGGCAGCACGCAGCGCATTGCCGAGATTGGAATGCAGGGCGGGATTGTCGGGGTCGGCCGCGAGCGACAGCCGGTGATGCGAAACAGACGCATCGAGCTTGCCCGTCAGCCGAAGCGCCACGCCCAGATTGTTGTGCAGTTCGGCATGGTAGGGCCGCACCGCGAGCAGCTTCAAATACGAAGCGATCGCCTCGTCGAGCCGGCCCGAGCGATGGGCTTGCGCCGCCAGCCGCAATTGCTGGACGAAGCTGTCGGCCTCGCTGCCAAACAGCGGCGTCGGCGCCGTGGAGGCTGCCGACTGCGGCTGTATCGGGTGGATGATCGGCCTGTCGGTCACGTCTGGTCGCCCAAGTTGACGTATTGCGACTCTACATCAATTAAAACCGACAAGCACCGCGCCCGAGACACGCAATCTCGAACGATTCCAGGCTAGATGTAGCCCTTGATCAGTTCCTCTGCGATCTGGACGGCATTGAGCGCCGCGCCCTTGCGCAGATTGTCGCTGACCACCCACATCGCGAGACCGTTGTCGATCGTGGGATCGGAGCGGATGCGGCTCACGAACACGCTGTCCTGCCCGGTCACTTCCTGCGGCGTGACGTAGCCCCCGTTCTCGCGCCGGTCGACCACCAGGATGCCCGGCGCCGCCGCCAGAATGCGACGCGCCTCAACGTCGTCGAGCGGCCGCTCGAGCTCGAGATTGATCGCCTCGGCGTGGCCGACGAAGGTCGGGACACGCACGCAAGTGGCATGCACCTTGATCTTGGGGTCGAGGATCTTCTTGGTCTCGACCACCATCTTCCACTCTTCCTTGGTCGAGCCGTCGTCCATGAAGACGTCGATGTGGGGAATGACGTTGAAGGCGATGCTCTTGGAGAACTTCCTCGGGTCCAGGGACTGGTTCACGAAGAAGCTCTTGGTCTGGCTCAAGAGCTCGTCCATGCCTTCCTTGCCGGCGCCCGACGTCGACTGATAGGTCGACACCACGACACGCTTGATGCCGGCCGCATCGTGAATCGGCTTCAGCGCCACCACCATCTGGATGGTCGAGCAGTTCGGGTTGGCGATGATGCCGCGACCCTTGTAGCCGGCGATCGCCTTGGGGTTGACCTCGGGCACGACCAGCGGAACGTCCGGGTCCATGCGCCAGTACGAGGTGTTGTCGATCACGATGGCGCCGGCCTTGGCCGCGCGCGGGCTGTGCTCGGCCGACACCTTGGCGCCGGGCGAGCTCAACACGATGTCAATGCCCTTGAAGTCGAATTTGGCGAGGTCCTGGACTTTCGTCGTCTTGTCGCCGAACGAGGCCGGCAGGCCCACCGAACGCGCGGAGGCCAATGCGACAACGTCATCGGCCGGGAAATTTCTCTCGGCCAGGATATTCAGCATTTCGCGACCGACGTTCCCGGTCGCGCCGACGACGGCGACTCTGTAGCCCATGGCTGTATGCGCTTTGTGTGCGCGCTCCCCTGATTGAAGGACGCAGGGAGATACGCGCCAAAGCGCGGTTTTGCAAGGAAACCCCGCGAAACCGCAGGGCTATTCGGCCGAGGCGCCCGACGCCTTGATGATGGGCACCCACAGTGCCAGTTCGTCGCGGATCAGTCTGTCGACGGCGGCCGGCGGGTCCGGCGGCATCATGTCGATGCCCTGGGCCCTGGTCTTCTCGAGCACCGCGGGAAGGCGGGCGATGCGGATCAGCTCGGCATTGAGCCGGTTCACCACCGGGGCCGGCACGCCCTTCGGCACAGCGAAGCCCATCCAGGTGTTGAACACGTAGCCTTTCACGCCCTGCTCGACCATGGTCGGCACGTCGGGCAGCAGTTCGGAACGCTGCTCGCTGGTGATGGCGATGGCCTTCAGCTTGCCGCCCTTGATCTGGCCGATGACGGTCGGCGTGTTGAAGAAGCCCATCGCCACCTCGCCATTGGCCACACCCATGATGCCAGCCGGCGTCGTTCGATAGGGCACGTGTTGCATCTTCACGCCGGTATCGCGCTCGAACAGGACGGCCGACATGTGATGGCTGGTCCCGGTGCCGCCGGACGAATAGGTCATTTCGCCGGGCTTCGCCTTGGCCTGGGCGATCACGTCAGCCACGGTTTTCGCCGGATTGTCGGGATGCACGACCAGCACGTTGGACACGGCGCCCGCGACCGCCACCGCATCGAAATCTTTTACCGGATCGTACCCGGGCTTGGCATAGAGCCCGATGTTGAACACCACCGTGCCCTGCGAGATCAGCAGCATCGTGTAGCCGTCGGCCGGCGCGCGCGACGCTTCGGCGGTGGCAATGGTGCCGCCCGCGCCGGTCTTGTTGTCGACCACGATGGTCTGGCCGAGCGCCTTGCCCAACTCATCGGCATAGATGCGCGCCACGATGTCGGCGGTGGCGCCCGGCGCCAGCGGCACGATCATGCGGATCGGCTTGGTGGGCCATGATTGAGCCGTGGCTGCAGTCGAAAAGGCAATGAGCGCGGCCGCGAGCAAGAATCGCTTCATCTATTCCCCCTGTTATCCTGAGCGAAGCGAAGGATTTCTCGCCCGCCATGTGAGGTCCTTCGCTGCGCTCAGGACGACAAAAGTCACAGCCCGACGGACTGCGCGACCAGCGTCGCCAGCTTCTTGCGCAGGCGCGCCACCAGCGCGCCCATGCCGCGCTTGCCCACGAGGTTCTTCATTTCGTAGGGATCGCTCTTGAGGTCGTAGAGTTCGTCGCACGCCACGCCATCGAGCGATTTCTGCGTCCAGTGAATGTACTTGTGGCGCTTGGTGCGGATCGCCTTGTAGCTCATACCGATCAGCCACGGCATGGCGTTCTCGCTGAAGTACTCGCACAGGAACGACGACCGCCAGCCCTTGGGTTTTGCCCCCTTCGCAAGCGGTTTCAGCGACAGGCCCTGCATGGTCTCGAAGTCCTTAGCCTTGCCGCCCGCGAGATCGACCAGGGTGGGTGCGATATCGAGCGCCAGCACCAGTTCGTCGTTCACGGTACCGGGCTTGAACCAGGCCGGATAACGGATGAGGAACGGCGACTTGATGCCTTCCTCATAGGCGAAGCGCCGCTCGGGCCCGAGCCCGTGCTCGCCGAAAAAGTAGCCGTTATCGCCCAGGAACAAGATGAAGGTGTTGTCGAGTTCGCCGCTCTGCTCCAGCGCCTTGAAGACGTCGCCCATGCCCTCGTCGACCGACGCCATCATGGCGGCGCGCAGCCGGATCTCCTCGTCGGTGCCGGCCAGGATACCGTCGAGCAGCTTGCGCGAGGCCGCGTTGGTGCGGAGCGCCAGCGCTTCCGTCCACGCCGGCTTGTCCTTCACCACCTGGGCAGCCGGCAGCGCGTTGGGCCGGCGCGGGAAATGCGCGCCCTTGTAGAGATCGGCGTGGCGCGGCGCCGGGCGGTACCCGCCATCGGTGAAATCGATCGTGCCGTCGGCCGCCTGGAAGGCGTCGGGATGGACGGCCTTGTGGGCGAAGAACAGCGCGAACGGCTTGGAGCGCTTCTTCTTCAGGAAATCGACGGCGTGCCCGTTCAGCAAATCTGTGATGTAGCCCTGATACTTCCGCTCATCGCCGTCGATATTGAGGATCGGGTCGATGATCGAGCCGTGGCCCGGAAAGCTCACCCACCTGTCGTAACCCGGCCGCGGCCCGCCCGAGTTGCCCATGTGCCACTTGCCGACATGGGCGGTCTCGTAGCCCATCCGTTGCAGGATCACATGGTAGTTGGGCAGGCGATGGCTGTGCGCATCGCGCGCCACGTTGTCGATGATGCCGTGCCGGCTGGCGTATTGACCGGTCAGGATCGAGGCGCGGTTGGGCGAGCACAGCGGCGTGGTGTGGAACGCCGAGGTGAACATCGCCCCTTCGTGGCCGATCCGGTCGATGTGCGGTGTCTTCATATAGGGATGGCCGCAGATCCCCAGCTCGTCGAACCGGAGATCGTCGATCAGGACGATCAGAAAGTTAGGCTTGCGCTTCTTCGCCACGATGATGTCCCCGCCCCTGTTTTCCCAAGCACGCCGCGTGCCGAAATCACGCTACCGGTCCATCTTGACGGACACCAGAGGCTCGCGCCCATATCGACGCAAAGGGGATCCCAAATGACCGAGACCGACCTGCCGCTGGCGGGATTGCGCGTACTGGACATCAGCTCGTTCATCGCCGCCCCGGCCGCCGCCGTGGTGCTGGGCGACTGGGGCGCCGACGTGATCAAGGTCGAAGGACCGGACGGCGATCCCAACCGCCGGATCATGCACGATTCGTCGAACTATCCGAAAAGCCCGGTCAACTATCCCTGGCAGATGGATTCGCGCAACAAGCGGTCCATCGTGCTCGACCTCAAGCAGGCCGACGCGCGCGCCGCCCTCGACAAGCTCATCGCAACCTCGGACATATTGATCTGCAATTTTCCGCCGCCGGTGCGCGACAAGCTCAGGCTCGCCTACGACGACGTGAAGAAGGTCAATCCGAAACTGATCTACGCCTCTCTCACCGGCTACGGCGAGAGCGGCCCCGACCGCGACCGGCCTGGTTTCGACGCCACCGCCTACTTCGCCCGTTCGGGCCTGCTCGATGCACAGCGCTACGAAGGCGGGCCGCCGGGTGTCCCGGGACCGGCACAGGGCGATCGCGCCACGGCGATGACGCTGGTGTCGGCGATCCTGATGGCGCTGATGCATCGCACCAAGACAGGCGAAGGCTCGTGGGTCGGCACGTCGCTGCTCGGCAACGGCCTGTGGTCGTGCGGCGTCATCGCGCAAGCAGCGCTCGTCGGCGCCTTCCTGCCGCACCGGCCGCCACCGGACCGGCCGCGCTCGGCGCTGGGCAACATCTACCACACGGCCGACGACCGCTGGCTGCAGCTCACCATCGTGCGCGCCGACAAGCTCTGGGCGCCGCTCTGCCGGGCGATGGGGCTGGACTCACTGATCGACGATCCGCGCTTCGCGTCAGAGCCTGAGCGCCGCGCCCGCGCCCCCGAACTCGCCGGCATCCTGAGCGACACCTTCGCCACGCAGCCTTACGAGCATTGGCGCGAGGCGCTGGCGGCACACAGCGTCACCTTCGGCGTCATCAGCCGCCCGCAGGACGTGCCCGACGACGAGCAGGCCGTGGCCTGCGGGGCCGTGGTCGACACCGCGATCCCCGAGATGCCGCGCACCCTGGCCGATCCGATTCGCCTCAGCTTCGCCAGCCAGCGCATCGCCCATGCAGCGCCGGAACTCGGCGAGCATGGCGAGGAGGTCCTGCGCGAGGCCGGCCTCAGCGTCGAAGAGGTCGCGACTCTCAAGGCAAGCGGCGCCCTCAGATGACCAAGACGCCGATGAGCGAGGACGAACCGTTGCCGCTCGCAGGCCTGCTGGTCCTCGACATCAGCTCGTTCATCGCAGCCCCTGCAGCCGCGGCGGCGCTGGCCGACTACGGCGCCGACGTGATCAAGATCGAGCCGCCTGGCGACGGCGACCCGCACCGCAACAGTTATAAGAACGCCAGCTATCCGCCGAGCGAGCACAATTTCCCGTGGCAGCTCGATGGACGGCTGAAACGCTCGCTGGCGCTCGACCTGAAAACCGACGGCGCCCGCACCATCCTAAATCGCCTGCTGAAGCGCGCCGACGTGATGATCGTGAATTTCCCGCCGCCGGCGCGCGAACGCCTAAAACTGCGCTGGGAGGACATCGAGCCGATCAATCCGCGCCTCGTCTATTGCTCGCTCACGGGCTACGGCGAGACCGGCCCCGACCGCGACCGGCCGGGCTTCGACATCACCGCCTATTTCGGCCGCTCCGGCATCCTCGACGCCGCGCGCTACGAGGGCGGCCCGCCCGGCCTCTCGCTGCCGGCGCAGGGCGACCGCGCGACGGCGATGACGCTGGTTGCCGCCATCCTGATGGGCCTGCGCCGCCGTGACCAAACGGGAAAAGGCGGCTGGGTCGGCACGTCGCTCTATGCCAACGGCGTGTGGGCCAACGGCACGTCGGCTGCCGGCGCGCTGATCGGCGCCAAGCTGCCGCCGCGTCGCGGGCCCGACAAGCCCGGCAACGCCCTCACCAACCTCTACCGCACCCAGGACGATCGCTGGCTGCAGCTCCTGATGGTGCGCGACGATCGGCTCTGGGAGAAGTTCTGCGCCATCATCGATCGACCCGAGCTCTTGGCCGACGAGCGCTTCGCCAGCCGGCCGGAGCGCCGCGCCCATGCGCTCGACCTCGTCGCCATCCTGATGCCGGTCTTCGCCGCCCGGCCCTACGCGGAATGGGAGCGTCTCCTCGCCGGCACCGGCATTCCGTTCGGCGTGATCGGCCGCCTGGCCGATGTGATCGAGGACGAGCAGGCCGAACATGCCGGCATCTTCGCCGACACGACGAACCCCGATGTGCCGCGCACCGTGAACACGCCCATCCGGCTGGGCTTCGCCAAGCCACGCACGGCCGGCCCGCCGCCGGGCGTCGGCCAGCACAATGACGAGGTGCTGCGCGAGGCAGGTTTCGACGATTCCGAGATCGACGCCCTCAAAAAATCGGGCGCTTTGGGGTAAGATCGGCCATGGCCGCGCGCTTCCAGACCTATGCCGAGTTCTGGCCGTTCTATCTCCGGGAACACGCCAAGCCGTCGACCCGTGCCATCCACTATCTCGGCACCATCGGTTCGGCAGCCGTGCTCGTCTGGGCGCTCGCCACCCAGAACTGGTGGTGGCTGCTGGCGGTCCCTTTCTTCGGCTACGGCCCGGCCTGGTTCAGTCATTTCTTCGTCGAGAAGAACAAGCCCGCCACTTTCGAGGCGCCGCTGTGGTCGCTGATCAGCGACTACCGCATGTGCGGCCTGTTCCTGACCGGCCGCCTCGGCGACGAGCTGATGAAGCACCAGGTCAGGCGTTAGAGAAGCGACCTCTGTCGGTCTGGAATCCGCCCTAGGACCTGCGATCGCCCTCGAGCTCGCGGGGCCGCAGGATCAGGAACGCGCCGAGCGCCAGCGCCATCAGCACCGCCACGACGAGGAAGGCGAGCCCCCAGGCGATCGGCGACATGCCGCCAGCGAGATCGAGCGTAAAGCCGACGACCAGCGGGCCGACGAAGCCGCCGGCATATCCCAGGGTCGAATGGACGGCGAGCGTGGCGCCGCGGCGCGACGGTTCGGCATTGCCGGCGGCGCCCGCCGTCACCGACGAGGAGTCGAGCCACACCACCATGCCGTAGGCGATCAGCAGGACCACGGCGAGCCAGTAGTTCATCGATCCGAGGAAGCCCACGACCGCGCCGAACAGGATCGACAGGATCATGGCCGTGGCCACGAGCCGCCGGCGGCCGAAGCGGATCGAGGCTTCGTTGCCGACGATGCTGGTGAGCGTTCCGAGCAGCGCCAGCACGGTGACGACGAGGGCGGGCGACAGCGTCTCGCCGGCAAGGCCGGTGTAGCTCGCCACGAAGGCGAGGAACGCCACGCCCCAGCCGCGCAAGGCGCTCATTTCCAGCGTGTGCACGCAGTAGACGACGGAATAGGCGAACGCCGACGTGTTGCGCACGACCGGCCGGAAGTCGAACAGGGCGGCGCCACCTTTTGCGCGCGGCGGAGGGGCTGCACGCCACGGCACGACGACGGCCACCATCAGCCAGGCGATGAAGGCCGTCCCGGCGGAGATCGTGAACGCCGAGCGCCAGCCGAAATGTTCCGACAGCACGTCGCCCAGCAGGAACGAGACCGCGCCCGAGATGCCGATGCTGGCGGCGTGTCCGGTGACGGCACGCGACATCATTCTGGCGTCGACCTGGTCGGCCAGCAGTTTCAGGCCGGTCATATAAGTGCCGGCCCAGCCCATGCCGGCCAGCGCGCGCGTGGCGAAGGCCGACCAGAAGCCGTCGGCGAACAGGCCGAACAGAAGATGGCCCGCCACCGTGCAGGCGACGCCGAACAGGTAGACGCGCTTGGCGTCGATGCGGTCGGTCAAGGTCACGAGCACCGGCACCGAGACCATGTAGGCGCCGAAGAAGATGGCGGTGATCCAGCCGGCCTCGCTGTTGGTGAGCTGCCAGAGCTGCATCATCTGCGGCAGCAGCGCCGGCCAGAAACCGGCGCCGATCTGCACGAAGATCTGCGCCGTGCAGACGACGGCCACGAGCTTCGCGCCCGACTGTATCCCGCTTGTCCCCGTCACGTCCTTTTAGACTCCCACCGCATGCCGACGAGGCCGAGTGTGGCAGCAACGACGGCGATCCCGAGAAAAATCGAGTAGGCCGCCGCGGGAGACCACAGGAACGTGAGCGGTCCCGCCGCCGCGCCTGATACGCCGATCACGAACAGGGTGCCGCGGATCGTGCCCAGGTGTTTCAGGCCGAAGGACTCGGCGAGCCCGGCCGAATAGACGATCTGCAAGGTGCCGATCATGGCGCCCAGCGTCATGGCGTAGGCAAGGCCGCCCACGAGCGCGGGACTGGTCCACAGGCAGGTGACGGAAAAGCCGAGGAAGCAGAGGCCCAAAAGGCCGATCGGCCGCGCCCCGAAGCGGTCGATGAGCGCGCCGCTGCCGAGCGTGGCGATCGCCTGCGTCGTCGTCATCGCCCCCAGCAGACCGATGGCGCTGCCGCGCGCCAGGCCGGCCTCGGCCATGGCGCGGACATGGTCGAGCATGAGCGCCGTGCCGACGCCGTTGGACAGCACGGTGAGCGCACTGAAGTACCAGAACGCATTCGTTCGCAGGCTCTCCGCCAGCGTGAGGCCGATCGCCGGCATGGCAGAGGCGCCGGCAGGGGCACGGCCGAAATCGCGGGTGGCCCCCGTTTCCTCCGGCCGGTTGCGATAGAAGGCCAGCCCCACCGGCAGCATGATGGCAAGGACTCCGGCCGCCAGCGCGAGATAGGCCGTGCGCCAGCCATCACCCTGGATGATCGGCTCGACCAACGGCGGGATGACGAGGCCGCCCAGCGCCAGTCCCATCATGGCGAGCGCCGTGACGCGGCCGCGAAACCGGTCGAACCAGAGATTGACCATCTGCATGGTGACGAGACTCAAGCCGGCGATGGCCGCGGCGCGCAGGACGAGGAAGCCCGCGCCCAGCGACCAGGCATCGTGGGCGAGGCTCATGACACCGCAGGCCGCAGCGACCGCGACGACCGCCGGCACGATCAGGCGGCGTGGCCCGAAGCGGTCGATCAGTCTGCCGATGAAGGGCGCCGTCAGGATGCCGAGGAACGTGCCCAGGCTGTAGAGAACCAGCACGTGCGCACGGTCGAGGCCGAGATCCGACGCGATCGGATCGATGAAGGCCGACACGCCGACGGTCTGGCCGGGCGTGGTCGCGAACACGCCGATCAGGGCCGCCATGGCAACAAGACCGCCGTGCCGTGCTTGTACGCGCCGTTCTGCGAGGCTCATCCGCAGCAGGCGCCGGCCTTCGATGCAGGTGCGGCGCTCGGGGCGCAGCAGCCCGAAGCCGCGGCCTCGCCCGGGGCAACGGCGGGACCACTGCAGACGCCGGTTTCCGGCAGCACCAGCTCGACCCTGCGCGCGGCCTCGTGGTCGCCGGCGATGTCGGCCGCGATCGAGCGCACCTGCTCGTAGCCGGTCAGCATCAGGAAGGTGGGCGCGCGGCCGTAGGACTTCATGCCGGCGAAGTAGAAGCCCGCTTCTGGTTGCGCCAGTTCGCGCGCGCCGTGCGGCCGCACCGTGCCGCAGCTGTGCTCGTTGGGATCGATCAGCGGCGCCAGCTCGGGCGGACATTCCAGCGCCGGATCGAGCGAGAGCCGCAGCTCGCGCAGGAAGTCGAGTTCGGGCCGGAAGCCGGTGGCGACGATCAGCTCGTTCACCGTGATGTAGCGGTCGCAGCAGGCCGAGCCGCCGCCGATGCGCAGGTGCTCCCCGTCGCGGCTGAGGTGAGAGACCTTGTAGCCGATCTCGGTCCTGATCTTGCCGCTCGCCACCAGGGAAGCGAAGGCCTGCCCCAGCGCGCCGCGGGCCGCGAGCTTGTCGTTGGCGCCGCCGCCGAAGGCCTTCTCGGGATTCTCGCCGCGCAGCAGCCAGACGATTTCGGTGGTCGGCGCCTCGTCCTTGAGCTTCGCAAGATCGATCAGGGTGCCGATGGCGGAGTGGCCTCCGCCCAGGACGGCGACGCTGCGGCCGGCGTAGCGCGCGCGGTCGCGGCCCAGCACGTCGGGCATGCCGTAGGCGATGCGGTCCTGCGCCTCGCGCTCGCCCGGTGCCGGCAGGCCGTTGGCGCCGGCCGGATTGGGCGAGGACCAGGTGCCGGTCGCGTCGATGACGGCGTCAGCGCGCAGCACTTCGGGACCCTTCCCATTCTGGTAGCGAATCTCGAAGGGTGCCGACTCACGGCCCTTGGTCTTGACCTTGTCGAAGCCCACCTTGCCGACACTCGTCACCAGGCTCTTGGTCCGGATGTGGTCTTTCAGCGCCGTGCGCGTGGCCAGCGGCTCGAGATAGTGTTCGAGCAGTTCGGCGCCGGTTGGATAGAGATCGAGCTGCGGCTTGTTCCAGCCCGTCGCCGACAGCAGGCGCTCCGAGGCCTTGTCGACGGCGTATTCCCACGGCGAGAAGAGCTGGACGTGGCTCCATTGGCGCACGGCGTGGCCGACGGTCGGCCCGGCTTCGAGCACGACAGGTTCCATGCCGCGTTCGAGCACGTGCGCAGCGGCGGCGAGGCCCACGGGGCCGGCACCCAGGATGGCGACGGTCTTGGGCTTCTCTTGGGGCTTGGTGATCGAGTCGGGCATGTGACTACTCCTGTTCTCCTAGAATCATCGAAATACGAAGACAAAAAAACTCAGGCCACCTTCGGCAACACGACGGGCGCGCAGCTTCCCTCGGCGCAGCATTCCTCGACCATGTAGCCCAGCAGGTCGCGCATGATGTCGTAGTTGGCGTGGCAGACGAGCGTTGTGCCCTCGCGCGTCTGCGTCACAAGACCCACGACGACCAGCGACTTCAGATGATGCGAGAGCGTCGAAGCGGCGGCGTCGAGCTTGGCCTGCAGGCGACCGACCGGAAGGCCTTCGGCGCCCGCGCGCACCAGGGCGCGATAGATCTTCAGGCGTGTGGGGTTGCCCAAAGCTTCGAGGCGGGCAGCGGCATCGTCGAGTTTCATGACGGTGAATGTAGGATGGCCAGCGGGAGAGTCAACGGTATTTCTAGAAAAATAGAAATATAGACTTGCGATTGACGCCGGCGATTCATTTCTATAGTTATCGAATCATGGAAAAGACAGACGCTGTCGCCGCCTTGTCGGCGCTCGCGCAGGAAAACCGCCTCGACGTGTTCCGGCTGCTGGTCGGCATCGGCCGCGATGGCTTGCCGGCGGGACGGATCGGCGAGCGGCTGGGCATCGCCGCCCCCACGCTCTCGTTTCATCTGGCGCAGCTCAAGCACGCGGGGCTCGTTCAGGTGCGCCGCGACGGCCGCTCGCTGATCTATGCCGCCCACTACGACGGCATGACCGAGTTGATGGAGTACCTGACCGAGAATTGCTGCAACGGCGATCCGGCGGCCTGCCGCATCCCCGTTTGCGAGCCGCAATCCGCCACCATCGTGCGCCGCAAACCCCGGAGGACGATTCGCCAATGAGCGACCGTGTCTACAACATCCTCTTTCTCTGCACCGGCAACTCGGCGCGCAGCGTACTGGGCGAGGCGATCGTCAATCATCTTGGAAAGGACCGCTTCAAGGGCTTCAGCGCCGGCAGCCAACCCAAGGGCGAGGTGCATCCCTACACGCTCGACCTGCTCGCGGGACTGCGCCTGCCGACGGACGGCCTGTTCTCCAAGAGCTGGGACCTCTACGCCGTCGCTGGTGCGCCGCAGATGGATTTCATCTTCACCGTCTGCGACAGCGCCGCGGGCGAGGCCTGTCCGGCGTGGCCCGGCCAGCCGATGACAGCGCATTGGGGCATTCCCGATCCGGCCGCGGTGGAAGGCAGCGGGATCGAGAAGCGCACCGCGTTCCGCCAGGCCTATGCCGCGCTGGAGAATCGCATAAAACTGTTCCTCAGCCTGCCGCTCGCCAGCCTCGACAAGATGACCTTGCAGAACAGGCTGAACGCGATCGGGCGCCAGGCGCCCTCGTCCGCGGCGGCGTAGATGTCGCTCTTCGAACGCTATCTGACCCTCTGGGTCGCGCTCTGCATCGTCGTCGGCATCGCGCTGGGGCATTTCTTCCCCGCCGTCTTCCACGCCGTTGGTGCCGCCGAGATCGCGCATGTGAACCTGCCGGTGGCGGCGCTGATCTGGCTGATGATCATTCCGATGCTGATCAAGGTCGACTTCGGCGCCATCGCCGAGGTGCGCGAGCACTGGCGCGGCATCGGCGTCACGCTGTTCATCAACTGGGCGGTGAAGCCCTTCTCGATGGCGGCGCTGGGCTGGCTGTTCGTGGGCTACCTGTTCCGGCCCTGGCTGCCGGCCGACCAGATCGACAGCTACATCGCCGGTCTCATCCTGCTGGCCGCCGCGCCCTGCACCGCGATGGTGTTCGTGTGGAGCAACCTGTCGGACGGCGAGCCCGACTTCACGTTGACGCAGGTGGCGCTGAACGACACGATCATGGTCTTCGCGTTCGCGCCGATCGTGGGCCTGTTGCTCGGTCTCTCCGCCATCACCGTGCCGTGGCAGACGCTGCTGCTCTCGGTCGGCCTCTACATCGTCGTGCCCGTGGCGCTGGCGCAGATCGTTCGTCGCGGGGCGCTTGCGAGCGGCGACCAGGCAACACTCGACCGCCTTCTGGCGCGCCTGCAGCCGGCATCGCTCGTGGCGCTGCTGGCAACGTTGGTCCTGCTGTTCGGCTTCCAGGGCGAGCAGATCATCGCCCAGCCCATGATCATCGGCCTGCTGGCCGTGCCGATTCTGATCCAGGTCTACTTCAACTCCGGTCTCGCCTATCTGTTGAACCGCGCGACCGGCGAGGAACATTGCGTCGCCGCGCCGTCAGCGCTGATCGGCGCCAGCAATTTCTTCGAGCTGGCGGTGGCCGCCGCCATCAGCATCTTCGGCTTCTCGTCGGGCGCCGCCCTCGCGACCGTGGTCGGCGTGCTGATCGAGGTGCCGGTGATGCTCTCGGTCGTGAAGATCGTGAATGCGAGCAAGGGCTGGTACGAAGCCGGCCCGGCCGTCGTACGACGTCGCGGTTAGTCTCTTTCAGCGTGCGTCGCACGGCCACGATCTCCCACACAGCAGTCGTCTGGGGCATCGCGTGCTGTCAGTGAATGTGACTGCCGCCGTTCACGTCAATCGTCGTGCCCGTAATGTAGGCCGAAAGGTCCGACGCCAGAAACAAGCAAGCGCCTGCGATATCTCGCGGCTTGCCCGCCCGCCGCATCGGAATGGCCGAAACGATTTCCTGGAACTTCTCCTCGGTCATGCCATCAAGCATGCCGGTCTCGGTCATCGACGGGCAGATAACGTTGGCCCTGACACCTTCGGGTCCGTACTCACGGGCAATGGATTTCGTCAGGCTGATAACGCCGCCTTTGGATGCAGCATAATGCGCCCCGCCGACAAGACCGCCGCCACGCTGGGCTGCGACCGAGGCGACGTTGACGATGTTGCCACCCTTGTTGGCGACAAAGTGCTCGACGGCGGCCTTGCCGAGATTGAAGGCGCCCTTGAGGTTCACGTCGACGACGAAGTCGTAGTCTTTCTCCGTTATTGAAAGGAAAGACTGGGACTTCACGACAGCGGCACAATTTATCAGGCAGTCGACACGCCCGAACCGCGAAGCGGCGCTTTCGAAGAGAGTCCTGCAGTCGTCGAAAGAGCCGATATCGCAGCGGACGGTGTGGAGCTCGGCTGGTTGGCCAACCTTCTTGCCGATGGACGTCCGGATCTCGGCAGCGACCTGCTCGTTCATCGTCAGGTCGGCAACGACGACCTTGGCCGCGTGCTCGGCGAAGAGTTCCGCCGTCGCGTACCCGATGCCGCGCAATGATGCTGCCCCGGTAATGATGCAGACCTTGTCGCGCAGAAGCATGCTTTCCTCCATCCCGGCCTTGGGCTCGGGTTCATCAGCGCGCGGCGTTACATATTCGGCTGATGGATCTCGACAACGTTGCCGTCGGGGTCGGTCAGGAAGACCTGGTGCCAGCCGGCAATGGCCCACTTGCCGTAATCGGCGTAGCGAATGCCCAGCTCGTCACAGCGACGCATGAAACCCCTGATGTCGTCCGTGCGGAAGCAGTAGTGGCCCTTCGCCATTGGATTGACGAACTGCTTCATCTTGAAGCCGGTATCGACGTCCCGCTCGGCCCAATGGAACTCGATCGCGCCATCGGTCAGGAAATCCACGTTGCCGCTGTAGCCGTTGCCGCTGCGCTCGGTGTTCACACGGGTGTGCTCCTCGTCACGGATCGTGCCGAGCTCAAACAGCCGCTGATAGAACTTGGTCAGTCGCGGAAGATTGTCAGTGCAGAGATTGAGGTGATGGAATTTGAACTTCATGACTGCTCCTCCCGTAGCGTGAATAGGCTATCGACGGCTCTGTTCCTGGGCTTGCCGCTCGAGCACATCGGCTACCTCTTGTCCGAGGCGGACCAGGTACTGCCGCGTCTCATGCTCGGCGGTCTGCCCATCTCCGGCGACGACGGCGTTAACGAGCGCCGCGCGCGCGTCCCGCACGAACTCCGGCAGATCGCGCCCGCCGAAGGTCACACGCAGGAAGAAGTCGCTACGGTCCCAATATGTCTCGCCACTGTCGGTGCTGAGCGGCGACCGGGCGAGCTTGTGCAGCATCTCGTAGCGGCGACGATTGCGTCTCCGCAGCTCCAGGAAACGCGCATCGGGATCGGCTGGAAGACCATCGTCGGCGGCCAGTGAGGCGCAAAGGGCGCGAAATTCTTCGGCTTCCTCCTCCGAGCGCCGCTCCGCGGCCCAATGGGCGATCACGCCTTCGCTGGCGCCGAAGATTTCATAGAGATCCCTGACTTCGGCCGGCACCGGCCGCACCACGCGGCAGCCAACCTGAGGCAGGATTTCCAGGAGGCCCTCGACGGAAAGACGGCGGATCGCATCGCCGACCGGCGCGCGACTTATCGAGAGGGCGCGACCGACCGCTTCGGACGAAATCTGGTCGCCGGGATCCAGCCCCCCGCCGAGCAACAGGCCCTTCAGATAGGCATAAGCCAGATCGTGCAGCCGGGGAGCGCCCCGCCATAGCGCTTCCGAGGCATCTGGCAGAACGACGTTGAGGGTTGTTCGCATGATGCCTATACTAACATACTAGTATGTAGACAGTAACCCAGAGTTAACCGGTCGCTGTGGAGGACGTGATGTACGACCCTGCGAATGCGCAAAGCATCGTCGAGGCCCTGAAGGAAACCGAGGCCCAGTCCGAGTCTGACCGTCAGCTCAGCGCGCGCGCCGTCGACCTCCTTCATCAATCGGGCGTCACCCGGATCGTGGCACCGGCCGCCTATGGCGGTTACGAGTTGCCGGTGCGCGCCTTGGTCGAAGCCGAGCGTACGATCGCGCACGGCAGCACGGCGGCGTCGTGGGTCCTGATGGTCTGTGCCGCCCACACCTTCATCGCCGGGCGCATGCCGCGCCGCGGACAGGACGAAATCTTCGGCGGCCATCCCGGCATGTTGATTCCCGGCGTGCCGTCGCTGCGGGGGACATGCCAGCGCACAAAGGATGGATACATCCTCAGCGGCCAGTGGCCCTACGCCAGCGGCGCCGACCATGGCGACTGGGTGCTGGTCGGCTGCAAGGGCATTCGCAACGACGCCGGCGATCCGTGCCCCTCGCTGATCGTCGTGATGCCCAAGAAGGATGCCGTCATCGTCGACACCTGGTTCACCCTCGGCATGCGCGGCACCGGCTCCAAGGACGTCGTTCTCGAAAACACGTTCATTCCGGAGCACTACGCGGTGCCCATGATCGAGGCGCAGCTCGGCACCGTGCCGGGGATCGACAGTCCGCTTTATCGACTCCCGATCCGCCCGGCCTTGGCGACCATGCTGCTGGGCACGATCGTCGGCATGGCCGAGCGGGGATTGCAGCTCTTCATCGACAAGACGCGCGGTCGCCGCGACGTCTATACCGGAGCGATGAAGGCTGACAGCGCCGGCGTGCAACGGCGCGTCGCCGAGGCGAGCGTGGAAATTTCCTGCGCCTGGTCGCTGGCACAGCAGAACTGCGATCTGCTCGAGGAGGCAATGCTGCGCGACCCGCCCATGCCGCCGGCGAAGCGCGCACAGGCGCGCTGGAATGCGGCCTACGCCACCGAACTGTGCCGGCGTGCCTGCAACAGGCTTTTCGAAGGCGCCGGCGCCGGCGCCGCGCACGACAGTCACGTCATGCAGGTCTTTTTCCGCGACATGAACACAGCATCACATCACGCGATGCTCGATTTCGACGTGAACGTCGAGATCCAGGGCAAGAGTCTGCTGGGCGTGAAACTCGACGACGCGTGGGTCTGAAGATTCTTCCACTTCGCTCACATGTGGAAGGCATTCATCCTGCTCAAGGCCGGATACACCGGAGCGGCGGCGCTCCAGGCCGAGCTGCAGGCCCATGGCCGCGAGAAGCTCGGGGGCTGTCGTCCTTGTGGAATCCGTGTTATTCCTCTTGACTATTATCCTATCCTTCCCTATATATCCTGCCATAAGATATCTCGGGCCTAAAAAGGCCTCAGGATAGGAGGGAGACCACGTCATTTTACGATCAGAACCGCCCGTTCGGGGTGCGCCAAAACCCGCCGGTCGACGGCCTCAGCTGGTCCGAGGCGGCCTATTACAAGCGGATCAACGGCGATGGATTTCACCCGCCCGCGCATATGCGCGGCATGAGCCTGGCCGAGCTGGAGGCCAAGGCCCGCGAGGAAACCCGCGGGGCGCGCGAAGCCGAAGAGGCGCGGCAGAGCGCGGCGCGCATCGAGGCGGCGCCCAAGTCGATCGAGCGGGCGCTGCTGGACGGGCCGAAGGCACAGGCGTCGAAGCCGCAGCGTGGCTGGCGCCAGCGGGTGCGCTTCCTCAATCAATTCAAGCGCTGCGGCAGCTACCGTGAGGCCGCCGCCCGCATCGGCGTCGATGAAAGCACGGTGCGGCGCTGGCGCGCCAAGTTCCAGGGTTTCCGCAACCGCTGCGACGAGATCCTGGCCGAGCGTTTCAGGGAGAAAGCCGACGACCTCAAGCTGCGTGCCGGCGAGCCGCGCACGCGGCCGTATTTCTTCAAGGGCAAGCAGATCGGCGAGCAGGTGATCCACGACGACCGCGCGCTGATGTTCCTGCTCAAGCTGGAGGATGCCCAGCGCGCCCGCGCCGAGGCACGCGAGGAGCGCCTGTTGCAGCGGGCGCACGAGATCCGGCTGAAGGAGATGGAGATCGAGGCGCGCCGCGCGGCGACGCCTGCTCCGGAAACGCCCGCTTCTGCCGCGCATCCGGAAGCACCGGTCGAAGGCGAAGAAGCGAGTGCGGCCAAAGACTTGGCCGCCATTCCGGCGGACATCGCAGCTCCCGAGGTCGCAGAGGCGGCACCCTCCCCCTGCATCCCCTCCCCTTGCGTCACCGGGGACCCGGGGCCACATTGCGAACGAACCGAAATTTCCCCCTCCGAGGACTCATGGAAACGATGATCGCGGGCGCCGCGCAGCAGCCTGTCCCCGCCGACCTGATCAAGGACAGCGACCAGACCAAGTTCGCCAAGGACGTGATCGAGGCGTCGCGCACCGTCCCGGTCATCGTCGATTTCTGGGCGCCGTGGTGCGGCCCGTGCAAGACGCTGCAGCCGATGATCGAAAAGGTCGTCACGGAGGCCAAGGGCGCGGTCAAGCTGGTCAAGATCGACATCGACAAGAACCAGATGCTGGCCCAGCAGCTGCGCATCCAGTCGATCCCGGCGGTCTATGCCTTCTTCGGTGGCAAGCCGGTCGACGGCTTCATGGGCGCCGTGCCCGAAAGCCAGGTCAAGGCCTTCGTCGACAAGCTGATCCAGGCATCCGGCGGGGCGGCGGGCGGCACCGGCGCCGAGATCGCCGAGCTGCTCGAGCATGCCAAGACGGCGGTGGCGCAGAACGACATGGACACCGCGGCGCAGATTTACAGCGAGATCCTGGGCGTCGACCCCGAGAACGTGCCGGCGCTGGCGGGCCTCGCGCGCTACCACATGAGCGCCGGCGACTACGAGCAGGCCACGACGCTGCTCGGCCAGGTTCCGGCCAAGGAACAGAACCACGCCGAGGTGGTGGCCGTGAAGGCAGCACTCGATCTCGCCGAGAAGGCGAAGTCGGCCGGCCCGGTCGACGAGCTGAAAGCCAAGGCCGCCGCCGATCCCAAGGATTTCCAGTCCAGGCTCGACCTGGCACTGGCCTACTGGGCCGGCGACCGGAAGCAGGAGGCGATCGACGAGCTGCTGGCCATGATCAAGGCCGACCGCAACTGGAACGAAGCGGCCGCCCGCGCGCAGCTGCTGAAGTTCTTCGAGGCGCTGGGCTTCGGCGATCCGCTCTCGGTCGATGGCCGCAAGCGCCTGTCGACGATCCTGTTTTCCTGAGACGCGTACGTTGATGGGGCCATGAGCGACCGCAGCCCTGCCCACAATCCCTTCGAGCCAAGCTTCGAGCAGCTGCCCGACACGCTGCCGATCTTTCCGCTGTCGGGCGTGCTGCTGCTGCCGGGCGGCAAGCTGCCGCTCAATGTCTTCGAGCCACGCTACCTCGCCATGGTGTTCGATGCGCTCGCCGGCCACCGCATGATCGGCATGGTGCAGCCGCTGCAGCCCGGCGGCTATGCCGGTGACGGCCTGCCGACCGACGACGGGCGGCCCAAGGTCCACAAGGTCGGCTGCGCGGGCCGCATCGTGAGCTTCAACGAGACCGAGGACGGCCGCCTGCTGCTGGCCTTGAGCGGCGTCTGCCGCTTCGAGATCGTGCGCGAGCTCGACCTCGCCCAGGGCGGATACCGCCGCGTCTCCACCGTGTTCTCGCCCTTCCGGGCCGATCTCGACCATGCCGACGAAGCCGTCGACCTCGACCGCGAGCGCCTGATGGCGGGGCTCGCCGCCTTCTTCCGCAGCCGCAACCTGTCGACCGATTGGGACGCGGTGAAACAGGCGGCCGACGCCAGCCTGGTCTCCTCGCTGTCGATGGTCCTGCCGTTCGGGCCGTCCGAGAAGCAGGCGCTGCTGGAGGCCGCCGACGCCACCGCGCGGGCCAAGCTGCTGGTCGCCTTCCTGGAGATGAACGCCTTCGGACCGCCGTCCGAGACCCCGCCCGGCAAATCCAACTAGTCCATGGTATGATCCAGCCATGACGAATGAACCCGCCGAGCCCGCCGCCCCCCGCCGCGCTGGCGTCGACCCCAAGCTGCTGGAAATCCTGGTCTGTCCGGCGACGCACGGCCCGCTCGAATACGACGCCGCGGCTGGCGAGCTGATCAGCCGTAAGGCCGGCCTCGCCTACCCGATCCGCGACGGCATTCCGATCATGCTGGTGAGCGAAGCCCGCCAGCTCCGGGACATGCCATGACCGCCACCGACAACTTCATCAAATCGGTACCCGACGAGGGCAGCTACGAATCGACGTCGGCGCCGTGGCCGGCCGAGCTGCGCGTCTTCAAGGAAGAAGGCCGGCTCGAAATCGATTTCTCCGACGGCTATCGCTGTTCCTTGCCCGCCGAGTATCTGCGCGTCGAAAGCCCGTCGGCCGAGGTGCAGGGCCATGGACCCAGCCAGAAGAAGATCGTCGCCGGTCGGCGTCACGTGAAGATCGCCGAGGTCGAGCCGGTCGGCCACTACGCCATCCGCATCGTGTTCGACGACCGGCACGATTCCGGGATTTTCAGCTGGGCCTACCTGCGCGAACTCGCCGACACCCAGGCCGAGCGCTGGGCCACCTACCAGGCCGCGCTGCAGTCTCGTGGCCTCAGCCGCGACACCTAGCACGCGATGAAGATCGTCATTGCTGGCGCCGGCATCGGCGGGCTCGTCGCGGCGATGTGCCTTCATCGCGCCGGCTTCGACGTAAAAGTGTTCGAGGCGGTGGGCGAACTGAAGCCTCTGGGCGTCGGCATCAACATCCAGGCCGGCGCCGTTCGCATCCTCTGCGGTCTCGGTCTCGAACCCGCCCTGGCCGCCACCGCCATCGAGACGCGCGAGCTGCGCTACGCCAACCGCCATGGCCAGACGATCTGGGCCGATCCGCGCGGCCGTCACGCCGGCCTGCCGTGGCCGCAGTTCTCGATCCATCGCGGCGAGCTGCAGATGATCCTGTTTCGCGCCGCCCAAGAGATGCTGGGCGCCGGCCGGATCAAGTTCGGCCGCCGCATCGCGCGCTTCGCGCAGCATCACGGCAAGGTCTCCGCGCAGTTCGTCGACCGCGACGGCATGCCTGTCGAGAACATCGAAGCCGACATCCTGATCGGCGCCGACGGCATCCACTCCGCCGTGCGGGCACAGTTCTATCCCGACGAGGGCCCGCCCAAGTGGCAAGGCATCCTGATGTGGCGCGGTGTCACCGTGGGCAAACCCTACCTCGGCGGCGCCACCATGGTGCAGGCGGGCCACCACACGCAGAAGTTCGTCTGCTATCCGATCAGCCGCGCCCATGCCGAGCGCGGCGAGGCGCTGATCAACTGGATCTGCGACCTGCATGTGAGCGACGGCGCGCTGCCCTCGCGCGAGGACTGGAACAAGCCCGGCAATCTCGCCGACTTCCTGCCGCGCTTCGAGGGCTGGAAGTTCGGCTGGCTCGACGTGCCCGAGGTCATCCGCTCGGCCCACACGATCCTGGAATTTCCGATGATCGATCGTGATCCGCTGCCGCGCTGGTCGCATGGCCGGGTGACGCTGCTGGGCGACGCCGCCCATCCGATGTACCCGATCGGCTCGAACGGTGCCTCGCAGGCGATCCTCGACGGCGAGGCGATCACCCAGGAACTTTTGGCGGGCGGCGACCCTGAAGCGGCGCTGGAACGCTACGAGCAGCGTCGCCTGCCGCCGACCGCACGCATCGTCGACAGCAACCGGCGCAAGGGCATCGACGTCATGCTCGACATCGTCGAGCAGCGAGCACCGCAGGGATTTTCAAATCTGGAGAGCGTGCTGCCGGCCGACGAACTCGAGAAGATCGTCGGCGACTACAAGAGACTGGTCGCCCAGGATCGCGAGACGCTCCTGAAGCTGGCGAATGCCCAATAAAAAACCGGCCCTTTGGGGGACCGGCTGTGGTGGCGGTTTAAACCGGCCATCACATCGCCGGCCACCACCGAGAGAGAATATGCCTGCGCGCCGTGACAGAATTATGGCGGTAATTACGTGAAAAGCTCATGAGCCTCGCGCGCTCCATCGCCACGGTCGGCAGCTTTACGCTGATCAGCCGGGTCGTTGGTTTCGTGCGCGACATCGCGCTGTCGGCTGTCCTCGGCTCCGGCGCGGTGGCCGATGCCTTCTTCGTGGCGTTCAAGCTGCCGAACTTCTTCCGCCGCCTGTTCGCCGAGGGCGCTTTCTCCGCGGCCTTCGTGCCCTTGTTCGCCCGCGAACTCCACGAGCGCGGACGGGAGGAAGCGCTGGCCTTTGCGCGCCAGGCGCAGGCGGCGTTGCTGCTGGTGCTGGTGCCGTTCACGGTGCTGCTGATCCTGGCCATGCCCTGGGTGATGGCGGTACTGGCGCCCGGCATGCGCGACGATCCTCCGACCTTCGCGCTGGCTGTCGAGTTCGGCCGCATCACCTTTCCCTACCTACTGTTCATCTCGCTGGTCTCCCTCTACGGCGGCGTGCTGAACAGCATCGACCGCTTCGCCCATGTCGCGGCGACCCCCATACTCCTGAACCTCACCCTGATCGGCGCCGTTCTCGGCCTCACGCCCTTCCTGCCCAGCAGCGGCCATGCTGCCGCACTCGGCGTGGCCATCGCCGGCGTCCTGCAATGGCTGTGGCTGCTGGTGGCCTGCACGCGCGATGGCGTCGGCATGGCGCTGGTGCGACCGCGCTGGACGGCGCGTGTGGCAAGGCTGGTCAAACTCGCCACACCTGTCGCCATCGGCGGTGGCGTGCAGCAGATCAGCACCATGCTCGACGTGGTCTGGGCCTCGCTGCTGCCGGTCGGCACGATCTCGGCGCTTTACTATGCCGACCGCATCGCGCAACTGCCCCTGGGCGTGGTCGGCATCGCCATCGGCACCGCGCTGCTGCCGTTGCTGGCCCGCGAGCTGCGTGCCGGCCGCACGGCCTCGGCGATGGCCAACCAGAACCGGGCCATTGAATACGGACTGCTGTTCAGCCTGCCGGCCGCATTGGCCCTGTGGCTGCTGGCCGAGCCCATCATCCGCATCCTGTTCGAGCACGGCCGCTTCACCGCCCAGGACACGGCACGCACCGCGGCCGCACTCGCAGCCTTCGCGATCGGCCTGCCGGCCTTCGTCGTCGTGAAGGCGCTGACGCCGGGCTTCTTCGCCCGCGAGGACACACGGACGCCGCTCTATATCGCGATTGCCGCGATCGCGACCAACGTCGCGTTGAACATCGCCTTCCTCTACGGCACGACGTTGGCCCAATTCGGCATTGCGCTCGCCTCGTCCCTGTCGGGCTGGTTGAACGCCGCCCTTCTGGCCGCGGTCCTGTTGCTCCGCAAACACTGGTCGCCCGATGGACGGCTCTCGTCCCGGAGCTTACGCATGATGATCGCCACGCTGGGCATGGGCGCTGCGCTGTGGGGCGCGCTCGCCTGGCTCACGCCGCTGCTGGCACACGGCAATCTGGCCGGCATAGCGGCCCTGATGGGTGTCTGCGCGCTGGGTGGCGCGGCCTATGCAACACTGGGCGCACTGCTGCGCATCATCAGACTGTCGGAGCTGCGCTACGTGCTGCGCCGCCAGCCCGGCCTCAGAGCAACCGACCCAGGCGAACAACCGTAACGCCGGCCCTGAGCGGCCGGTTGATCGACGGCATCACCAGCACACAGTTGTCGTAGGGCGTCGTCACCGGCTCGCCGTCGTCGTGGCCCAGCACGGTGCCGGCCTTGGCGATCACTTCCTGGCCTTCGAAGCGCTTCGCCGGCGTGAAGTTGCCGCGCTTGGTGGCGATGGCATGGGTCACCTGGACGACGCGCTGCCCGGACGGCGTCGGCTGCTTCCAGCCCGCCGGCAGGTCAGCTTCCTCCACGATCCCCGTCTCGACGAGGAAGCGGGCCGTCACGTCCTTGGCCACCTCGACAGACGAGGCCCGCCAGTGCTGGCCGGTCTCGATCAGCAGCGCGGTCTTGGTGTCCTTGGGGTCGCCGAAGCCACCATAATCGCGCATGCGCATGCCGGCGGCATGGCCGCGGTCGCGCACGATGTCGACCGGCGCGCCGAGCTTCTGCGCCAGCGCCACGCCGCGATCGAGCGGCCCGCACAGCATCAACGGCACGCAATCATCATGCATGGAATGAAGGTCGAGCAGGAAGTCGGCGCATTCGACGAAGGGTTTGATCACCTGCGCCCGCCGGGTTTCCAGCGTAGTCGCCGGCTGGTCGAGCCGGCCCCAGGTGCGGTTGAAATCCTCGTCGATCATGCGCGACTTGAAGGGGTTCTTGGCGTCGAAGCTGAGATAGGCCTCGATGTTGTTGAACGAGAAGATGAGCGTGCCCTGGCGCGGCTTCAGTCCGGCTGCAAGCAAGGCATCGACCACGATCGCACCCGAGACCTCGTTGCCGTGGGTGAGGGCCGCCACCATCACGGTCGGCCCCGGCTTGCCGCTGTCGCGGACATGGACGTAGGGCGCGGCGCCGCCGGTCTCCCAGCGCCTGAGGTCGGGAAAGTCGAATTCTATCGGCGGGTTGTCGGACATGATCTAGAACCCTTACGAGGTTGCACCATTCCTTCGCACGCGCCATGGCGAGGGACAAGACGGGGGAAACAGATGACGCGTACCCGCTACCGGTGGTTCATCGTCTTCCTTCTGTTCGCGATCACCGGCGTAAACTATATCGACCGCGCGGCCATTTCCTACGCCATCCCCGCGATGCAGCGCGATCTCGGCCTCTCGCCGGGGGACACCGGCACCATCCTGGGCGCCTTTGGCCTCGGCTATGCCCTCACCACCCTGTTCGGCGGTTTCGCCGTGGACCGCTATGGCGCCCGCATCGTCCTCACCGTCGCCGCCGTCCTGTGGAGCCTGTCGATCGGGGCAACGGCGCTCGCGAGTGGCTTCGCGGTCCTCTACGCGGCGCGCGTGCTGCTGGGCGTCTCGGAAGGCCCCAACTTTCCGGCCCTGACCGGCGCCGTCAGCAACTGGCTGTCGCCGCACGAGCGCGCGACCGCACTGGGTAACGCGCTGTTCGCCGTGCCGCTGGCGCTCGCGGTTGGCGGACCGATCGTCACGCAGCTTCTGGGCTGGTTCGACTGGCGCTACACCTTCGCCGCCCTGTTCGTCCTGTCGGCCACCTGGGTGCCACTGTGGTATTTCCTGTTCCGCGACAATCCGGCCGAGTCGCGCTTCGTCAATGCCGCGGAACTCGCGCACATCCACACGAATGACCCGTCGGTCACCGCCGCGCCCCATGCGACCCTGAAATCCTGGCCCGAACCCGGCGTGCTGCGGACGCTCCTCACCAACCGGACGTTGCTCGCCAACTACTGGGCCTTCTTCGTCTTCGGCTACTTCCTGTTCTTCTTCATGACGTGGCTGCCGAGCTATCTCGAGCGCAAGTACGGGCTCAACCTGCAGACCGTGGGCCTGTTCACGGTGCTGCCCTGGCTTTCGGCCGCGCTCCTGCTATGGCTGTTCGGGCGCTGGTCCGACTATCTGCTGAAGACCACCGGCCGGCTGCGCATCGCCCGCTCCTATCTCATCGCCGGCAGCCAGTTCGTTGCAGCCCTTGCCGTCGTTCCGGTGGCCCTCACCGACAATCTCACGGTGGCGATCGCGGGGATCACGGTCGCGGTCGCGGCCTCGATGGGCGCGAACGCGGCCTACTATGCGGTGAACGTCGACATCGTCCCGCACCGGGCGGCAACGGCGCTCGGCATCATGGATTTCGCCTTCGCCATCGCCGGCTTCCTCGCCCCCGCCATCACCGGCTGGGTGCTGAACCTGCGCGGCTCGTTCGCCGACGGCTTCCTGCTGATGACGGCGCTCGCGCTCTCATCGGTGCTGGTCGTGCTGCTGTTCCACCATCCCGACCGGGATCAGGAGAGTCCGGCACCGAAAGCCTGATCCTCAGCCCTCGCGATACCAGTTCGCGAGATCCCAGGTGTTGTTGTCCCAGCCGCTGAGCTCGATCGCGAACCCGTTGCCCACACCTGCGGTGCCCGGGCGCATCACCAGGGGGATAACGACGACGTTGTTGATCGCGAGTTCGTTCAGCTTGATCAACATCGCGGCACGCTTGATCGGATCGAGCTCGACCTGGGCCGCCTTGTGGGCGTCGTCATATTCCTGGTTCTGCCAGCGCGTGATGTTGCGGCCCTGCCACTTGTTCTCCTTCGTGGCCGCTTCCC
Organism: Alphaproteobacteria bacterium; assembly: GCA_947474005.1. GTDB lineage: Bacteria > Pseudomonadota > Alphaproteobacteria > Reyranellales > Reyranellaceae > Reyranella. Next base: position 37,811 of record CANJHI010000025.1, read on the forward strand.
ACGAGCAGAACTGGCGCAGGAAAACCTCGGGATCGGGCGCGTTCATGCCGTTGCTGTATTCCTGCAGGTCGGCATAGAACTTGGTGTAGGTGTCGGGATTGGCGACATCGGACGAGAAGAAAACCGACGCCGTCACCGACTTCAGCTCCATGTCGATGCCGGCCTTCTGGGCCGCCTGCTTGATGATCGCCTGCGTCTTCTGACGCGGCTGGTTGATCGAGGTCTGGTAGACGAACTTCAGCTTCTTGCCGCCCTTGGCGCGGATACCGTCGGCGCCGCGCACCCAGCCCGCCTTGTCCAGGAGGGCGTTGGCCTTGTCGACGTCGAACTCGAACTTGGTCGTCTTCGAGCGGAAGCGTTCCGGATTGTTGATGTAGTTTGCGGTGGCGATGCCGGTGCGGCCGTAGATGTGCTTCTCGATCGAATCCTTGTCGATCAGGAGCGCCAGCGCCTGGCGCACCGCCGGATCCGACAGGGTCGGATGCTTCGTCTTCAGGCTCGAACGCTCGCCATCGATCTCCGTCCACGGATCGGTGTTGTTGATCTGCATGTGCTCGATGCCGCCGCCAGGCGTGACGACGACGCGCCCCTTGCCGCCCTTTTCCATGCGAAGGAGAATCTCGTCCTCGACCTGCAGGTTCCAGGCGAAGTGATATTCGCCGGTCTGCAGTACGGCGCGCGCCGCCGATACCGCGTCACCACCGCCCTTCATCTCGATGGCGTCGAAATGCGGCCGGTTGGGCTCGTGATAGTCCATGTTGATCTCGCCGGTGACGAGATCGCCCGGCTTGAAGTCCTTGAATTTGTAGGGGCCGGTGCCGACCGGCTTCAGGTTGGTCGGCGCATCGCGCGACTTTTCGCCGATGTAGTCGGCGAACAGGTGCTTGGGAATGATGCCGCCAGCCCAGCCGACGAAGGTGTCGGCCCAGAAGGGCGTCGGCTGCTTGAACTTCACGACGACCGTGTGGGCGTCGATCTTCTCGACCGTGACGTCCTTGTAGGAGCCGCTGGAGACGGTCGCCGTCGCGGGATTGCTGGCGTAGGCCCAAGTGAAGACGACGTCGTCTGCCGTCAAGGGCTGGCCGTCGTGCCATCGCACGCCCTGCTTGATTTTCCAGGTCACCGACTTTCCGTCGGCGGCGAGCGTGCCGTCCTCACGGCTCGGAATGGAGGCGGCGAGCTTGGGGCTCAGGTTGCCCTCGCGATCCCAGGCGGCCAGCGGCTCGTAGAACAGGCGGCAGGCATCCTGGTCCTTGGTACCGACGGCAAAGTGCGGATTGAGCAAGGTCGGTCCCTGCCACCAGATGACCTTCAGCAGCCCGCCGCCGCCGCGCTTGGTCGGCTTGTAGGCCGATCTGGTCTGGGCCATTGCCACGCCCGACAGGGCGAGAAGCTGCGTCGCCATCGGCGCGGTGAGCCCCACCACCGCCATCCGTCGCACGAAAGAACGGCGGGAGAGTCCGCCCGTCTTCACCCGGTCGATCAGACCGCGCAAGCCACGTTCGTCCATTGGCTGCCTCCATCCAGAGTGTCGATGCCGTCCCTGACGCTCCCGCTATCCTGCAAGATGCGTGCGAGACGGATGGGACCAGTCCCGGTCGACCGCGTCAACGGCGCGAGCAATGGGCCGCCTTGATTACCGCGGCGGTCTGGGCGATACCGCCCCACCCTCGCCCTCCACCGGCAGGGTGCGCGGAGGTCCAAACCCCGTGCCTTCCACCTCGAGCGGAGTCCACATCCCATGCCTGACGTGACCACGAGTCCGAATCCCGGCGCAGACGCGCCCAACCCGCACCTCACGCCCTACGCCGCCCGCGGCCTCAAGGGCCGGATCCTTTCGGGGGTGCAGCCCACCGGCAATCACCATCTCGGCAATTACCTGGGCGCCATCCGCAACTTCGCGCGCCTACAGGGCGACTACGAATGCCTGTACTGCGTGGTCGACCAGCACGCGATCACCGTGCCGCAGGACCCCAAGATGCTCGCGGCCCAGACGCGCGAGATCGCCTCGGCCTTCCTGGCGGCCGGCGTCGACGGTTCCAAGCAGATCATCTTCAACCAGTCGATGGTGCCCGAGCACGCGCAGCTCGCGTGGATCTTCAATTGCGTCGCCCGCATGGGCTGGATGAGCCGCATGACGCAGTTCAAGGAGAAGGCCGGCAAGGACCGCGAGAACGTGTCGCTGGGCCTGTTCGCCTATCCGGCGCTGATGGCGGCCGACATCCTGATCTACAAGGCCACGCACGTGCCGGTCGGCGAGGACCAGAAGCAGCATCTCGAGCTGACGCGCGACATCGCCATCAAGTTCAACAACGACTTCGCCCAGCCCGACTTCTTCCCGATCACCGAGCCGCTGATCTTCGGCGCGGCGACGCGCGTCATGAGCCTGCGCGATGGCACCAAGAAGATGAGCAAGTCCGACCCGTCGGACTATTCGCGCATCAACCTCACCGACGATGCCGACGCGATCGCCCAGAAGATCCGCCGCGCCAAGACCGATCCTCTGCCGATGCCCGACACGCTGGAAGACGCGGAGAAGCGGCCCGACGCCGACAATCTGCTGGGCATCTACGCAGCCCTCGCCGACCAGGAGAAGGACGCCGTCGTCGCCCAGTTCGCGGGCAAGCAGTTCTCCGAGTTCAAGGCGGCGCTGACCGAACTCGCCGTCGCCAAGCTAGGCCCGATCGGTGCCGAGATGCAGCGGCTGATGAAAGATCCGGGACACGTCGACGGCGTGTTGCGGGGCGGCGCCGCGCGCGCTCGCGCGCTTGCCGGACCGATCCTCGCAGAGGTTTATGAGACCGTGGGCTTTTTGAAGCCCTGACCCCCCTCCGCCCCTACGGGGCACCTCCTCCGCTACGCGAGGGAGGAGAAGGAAAGCGCTACTCCTCCCCCGTCTCGGGCAGGGCTATCGCATGTGGACCCTTCCGTCGTCCTGAGCGGAGCGAAGCGCAGTCGAAGGACCTCTTTTCATTTCGATAAGCCGCGGAATAAACCTAAAAACGGCAGTTGTGCAATTCCCGTCTGTTTGAAACTCGTGCAAATTCAGGGGCATGACCAACGATCTCGCACTCTCCAGGCCTCACCTTCCGGGTGATCAAACTACGGTTGTAGAGCGTGGCGCGCCGCCGGGCGTTAGCCTCGACAGTTTCGGCGGTCCCGTTCGGATCAAATGGGACGAAGGGGCCAGTCTGACGCCGCTCGGGCAATTGCCTTTCTTCGTCGATTTTCTGAAAACGGCGGGTCTATTCGACGCCTTCATCGCCGATTGCCCGCTGCGTTACACCAGCGGGAATGCACCGGGGAAACGCGATGTCTTCGGCACGGCGATGTTGTCGATCCTGTCGGGGCACAAACATTACGCGCATATCGCGGCGTTGCGCGGCGATGGCGTGCTTCCGGAACTTCTCGACATGAAGAAGATTGTCAGCGAGGACTCGGTGCGCCGCGGCTTCGCGGCGATGGGCGAGGCGGAGAGCTCGACATTGCTGCAGGGGCATCTCGATCATTGCACGGCGGCGCTTCTCGCCGAGCCGTGGGTTCTCGACATGGATACGACGGTGAAGCCGCTCTACGGCCACCAACAAGGCGCGGTGGTCGGCTACAATCCGAAGAAGCCGGGGCGTCCTAGTCACACGTACCACACCTTCGCGATGGCGGGGACGCGTCTCATCATCGATGTCGATGTGCGCGCCGGCAATCAGCACGCATCGAACTATTCGGCGCCGGGCCTGTGGGCCTGGTTCGACCGCACGCCGCGGGATCAATGGCCGGCGCTGGTGCGCGGCGACGCGGGCTTCGGCAACGAAGCGATTATGCGCGAGGCCGAACAGCGCGATTTGCCATATCTGTTCAAGTTGCGGCTGACGTCCAACGTCAAACGCATGATCGCGCGCCTGTCACCGCGCGACGAATGGGTCGACGCGGGCCAGGGCTGGGGGGCGAGGGAGAGCGAGGTCCGGCTCGAAGGCTGGGGCCGGCAACGCCGCGTGATCGTGCTGCGGCGGCCCGTGACGGGAGGGCTGGCGACATCGGCGAAGAACCAGCATGGTCAGCAACAATTGTGTTTCGCCGACATCGCCCCGGGCGGCGAGCTTTACGAATACCAGGTTCTGGCGACGACGCTGGAGGCGCCGATCGAAAGTTTCGGCCAACTGTACCGGGATCGCGGCGACGACGAGAATATTTTCGACGAGCTGAAGAACCAGTGGGGCTGGGGCGGGTTCACCACGCACGATCTGGCGCGGTGCCGCCTCAGCGCGCGGCTCGTCGCGCTTATTTACAACTGGTGGAACATTTTCTCGAGACTGGCCGAGCCCGACAGGCATCTGGAAGCCGTCACCAGCCGGCCATTGTTGCTGCACGCGGTCGCTTCGCGGACAAAGCATGCGCGACAGACGACGATCACCATCGCCAGCTCGCACGCCAAAGCCGGACATGTCGCCCGCGCGCTGCGCGCCGTGGCGACGTTCTTGCGCCGCCTCGTCGAAAGTGCGGAGCAGTTGAAGCGAGGGCAAATCTGGACCGCCATCCTCGCCAGAGCCTTCCAAAAGTTCCTCGAAGGCCGCCCGCTACGCCCGCCGCCGCGACTTGTCGCGCCCGCGTGATGCAACCAGAGGTCTAACCACGCTACAGATCAACGTGCCAGAGCAACGACAAC